>CAVAOU010000062.1:0-8060 GCA_963590085.1 Senegalimassilia sp.
ATCAAGAGCATGGGCATCAAGATGGTGCTCAGCGGTGAAGGCGCCGACGAGGTGTTTGGCGGCTACCTCTACTTCCACAAGGCCCCCGACGCAAAGGCATTCCACGAAGAGACGGTGAGAAAACTCTCCAAACTGTATCTCTACGACTGCCTTCGTGCCAACAAATCGCTGTCGGCATGGGGCGTTGAAGGCCGTGTGCCGTTCCTCGACAAGGATTTCCTCGACGTGGCTATGCGCCTCAATCCCGAGGCAAAGATGTGCCCGGGCAAGACAATCGAGAAGCGCATCGTGCGCGAAGCCTTTGCCGACATGCTGCCAGAGAGCGTGGCATGGCGCCAGAAGGAGCAATTCTCCGACGGCGTGGGCTACAGTTGGATCGACACCCTGAAGGAAGTGACAGCAGCAGCCGTGAGCGACGAGCAGATGGCACACGCAGCCGAACGCTTCCCAATCAACCCGCCACAAAACAAAGAAGAATACTACTACCGCTCAATCTTTGAGGAATATTTCCCATCGGAGAGCGCAGCCAAGAGCGTGCCAAGCGTGCCAAGCGTGGCTTGCTCAACAGCCGAGGCACTGGCATGGGACGCATCGTTCAAGAACGTGAACGACCCGAGCGGACGCGCGGTAGCAGGAGTACACGAAGACGCTTACAAGAAATAGAAGTCAATGCAAATCAACGAGAATTTCCTCCGTCTGCCAGGCAACTACCTGTTTGCCGACATCGCCGAAAAGGTGAAAAACTACAAAGCGGCCAACCCCGATGCCAAACTCATCCGTCTGGGCATCGGCGACGTGACCCGTCCGTTGCCAAAAGCCTCGATTGAGGCAATGCACCGCGCCGTCGACGAACTAGCCGACGCGAGCACCTTCCGCGGCTACGGACCGGAGCAGGGCTATGCCTTCCTGCGCGAAGCCATCATCCGCGAGGACTATGCCTCACGGGGCATCTGCCTGCACCCCAACGAGGTGTTTGTGAGCGACGGAGCGAAGAGCGACTGCGGCAACATTGTCGACATCCTCGGCTCGAACGTGATAGGCATGACCGACCCCATCTATCCGGTGTATGTCGACAGCAACGCCATGGCCGGACGCGCCGGAACGGTCGACAGCCAAGGACTGTGGAGCGACATCACCTATTTCCCGTGCAATGCCGACAACGGCTTTGTGCCAGAGATTCCGCGCCAGCACGTGGATGTGATCTACCTCTGCTTCCCTAACAACCCCACTGGCACCACGCTTACCCACTACCAGTTGAAGAAGTGGGTGGACTACGCGCTTGCCAACGATGCGCTGATACTCTTCGACGCAGCCTACGAAGCCTTCATCACCGAAGACGACGTGCCCCACTCCATCTATGAGATCAAGGGCGCGAAACACTGCGCCATCGAGTTCCGCAGTTTCTCGAAGACGGCAGGGTTCACAGGCGTGAGATGCGGCTACACGGTGATTCCCGACCTGCTCACAGTCAAGACCTCGACGGGCAAGACCGTGCAACTCAACCAACTCTGGAACCGCCGCCAGTGCACCAAGTTCAACGGCACGTCGTACATTACACAACGCGGCGCTGAGGCCATCTACACCCCCGAGGGCAAGAGTCAGGTGCGCGAAACCATCGACTATTACCTCAACAACGCGAAGACCATGCGCAAGGGCCTGACCAAAGCCGGACTCACCGTCTACGGCGGCGTCAACTCCCCGTATCTGTGGGTGCGCACGCCAAACGGCATGACCTCATGGGAATTTTTCGACCATCTGCTCCGCGACGTCAACATCGTGAGCACCCCGGGCAGCGGCTTCGGCCCGTCGGGCGAAGGCTATCTGCGCCTCACCGCCTTCGGCACGCACGAAGACTGCACGGAAGCGATGGAGCGCATCAGCAAATCGCTGTAGGGCGGCGGCTGAAAGAGAATCGTGTTAAATAATATAAATTACGGCACCGCGAGCAAACAAAATCGCGGTGCCGTATGTTATTAGGATAAATTGGATTTAAGAAATACAAGCAAGGTGAATAAGGTGATCGTTTTGATAGAACGCGGAAGATGATGGTTAGCGATAATAGCGTCTTCAGGCACTATCGTTTTGTGTTTTTTTAAGCCCGGCCTGTCCTGTTGCCGGGCTTTTTTTATATCAATTTTTCCGTTGAAAAATTCATGCTGCAGCATATTAATCCATAATTTTTATATACTTTTGTAACAAGAAGGCATGCCGAGCCATGTCGACTGTCTCCTATGTTTAACAAAACAAGAACTATTAAAATTTTCTGATCATAAAAAACTTATAACTACCGATGAAAAAGACCTTAGCTCTTATACGCCACGACGAGTGGCTGGAACCATATGCCGACGCAATCAACGGTCGGCACGAAGACGCTGTGCGCAAAGAGAAAGAACTGACAGGCAAGGGCTTGTCGCTTGTAGACTTTGCCAACGCGCACCAATATTTCGGACTTCACAAGACTCGCACGGGCTGGACCTTCCGCGAATGGGCGCCCAACGCCACGGCAATCTATCTCATCGGCACGTTCAATGATTGGAAAGAGACCGAGGGCTACGCCCTGAAACGCATCGACGGAGGCGTGTGGGAAATTGCGCTGGCGAAGGACGCGATGAAGCACGGCGACCTCTACAAGCTGAAGATGCACTGGGACGGCGGTTGCGGAGAGCGCATCCCAGCCTACTCCACCCGCACGGTGCAGGACGAGAACACGAAGATATTCTCGGCGCAGGTGTGGCAACCCGCCCGCCCGTATAAGTTCAAGGTGACCGACTTCAAGCCCCAGACCAACCCGCTGCTCATCTACGAGTGCCACATCGGCATGGCGGAGAACAAAGAGGGCGTGGGCACCTACGAGGAGTTCCGCACGCAGGTGCTTCCTCGCATCGACAAGGACGGCTACAACGCCATCCAGATCATGGCCATCCAGGAGCATCCTTACTACGGGTCGTTTGGCTACCACGTGTCGAGTTTCTATGCGGCATCGAGCCGTTTCGGCACGCCCGACGAGTTGAAGCGCCTCATCGACGACGCCCACAGCCGCGGCATAGCCGTGATTATGGACATTGTGCACTCCCACGCGGTGAAAAACGAGATGGAGGGACTGGGACGCTTTGACGGCAGTTACAACCTCTACTTCTACGGCGACTCCCGCCGCGAGCATCCGGCATGGGACTCGCTCTGCTTCGACTACGGCAAGAACGAAGTGCTTCACTTCTTATTGTCGAACTGCAAATTCTGGCTCGAGGAATACAAATTCGACGGATTCCGCTTCGACGGCGTCACCTCGATGCTCTACTATAACCACGGCCTCGGCCAGGCGTTCTCGTCGTACGACGACTACTACAACGGCGGCCAGGACACCAACGCCATCACCTACCTGACGCTTGCCAACAAACTCATCCACAAGGTTAACCCTCATGCCATCACCATCGCAGAAGAGATGAGCGGCATGCCAGGCCTTGCCAACAAGGTGAGCGACGGCGGCATAGGCTTCGACTACCGTATGGCAATGGGCATCCCCGACTTCTGGATCAAGACCATCAAGGAGAAGAAGGACGAAGACTGGAAGCCAACCGCCATCTTCTGGGAACTGACCAACCGCCGCGCCGACGAGAAGACAATCAACTACGCCGAGAGCCACGACCAGGCACTTGTGGGCGACAAGACAATCATTTTCCGCCTCATCGACTCCGAGATGTACTGGCACATGATGGTCGACGACCACAACATGACGGTGGAGCGCGGCATCGCCCTCCACAAGATGATACGCCTCGTGACGCTCGCCACCATCAACGGCGGCTACCTCAACTTCATGGGCAACGAGTTCGGCCACCCGGAATGGATCGACTTCCCGCGCGAAGGCAACGGATGGTCGTATAAGTATGCGCGCCGCCAGTGGGACCTCGTGGACCGCGAGGACTTGAAATACAAATACCTCGGCAAGTTTGACGAGGACATCATCCACCTTGTGCGCTCAAAGCGCAACTTCCAGGCTACACCGGTGGAGAAACTCTGGGATAAGGACGACGACCAGGTGCTCGCCTTCAAGCGCGGCGACCTCGTGTTTGTGTTCAACTTCAACCCGTCGCAGTCGTTTACCGACTACGGCATCCTTGCGCCCGAAGGCAGTTACACCCACGTGCTCAACTCCGACCAGGCCATCTATGGCGGCTACGGCAACATCGACGACAGCGTTGAGCATCTCACCGCCCACGACCCTCTCTATGCCCCTCACGGCATAGGCTGGCTGAAGCTCTACCTGCCGGCACGCACAGTGCAGGTGTTGCGCTTCAAGAAATAAAGAAAGACAATTAATAAGCCCTATTAATTCATCAACCGCGACGATTCTCTCTCTCACTAAACGTCGCGGTTGTTTTTTTTGTACGCCAAGAACTTATTTGCGACAGCATTGATTTCATTCAAAAAAAGAACTAACTTTGTAACTGAACTAAAAAGAACAACAGATATGGCAGCAACAGTTTTTAATGAAGCACAAGTTGACTTAATCAACATGATGCAATGGGTGAAGAGCCCCGAGGCTTTGGCTGACTTGAAACAAGCCATTTCAGATTTCTTCGCAAAGAAAGTGGAAGAAGAGATTGACGGAATGTGGAAACGTGGCGAAATGACACAAGAAAGAGTCGACTCTTTTGCCACGCTGCATGAACGCACACCCTACACGAAACAATGAGAGTAGTTCTCGACACAAATTGCCTCATCATGGCAATTTCCGCGCGCAACAAGTATCATCAAGTTTGGCAAGATTTTCTTGATGGCAAATATGTTATGTGCATAACCAATGAGATTATCGAAGAATACTCAGAAGTAATCTCACGCAACATTTCACCGCTTCTTGCTGAATTCGTCATTTCGACCATAATCAACAGAAGAAATGTGGTGATGAAATCACCATCTTTTGCCTTTCATCTTATATCTGCCGATGAGGATGACAATAAATTTGTAGATTGCGCCATTGTATCCAATGCAAAATACATTGTAACCAACGACCATCATTTTGACGTATTAAAAAACATTACATTTCCAAAAGTTGACGTTGTTAAACTCAATCAATTTTTGGATGACCTGCAAAAATCGACATAAGAATAATTCGACAATGGGAATAGCAAAAAATACTGAAGAACTTAAAGGGGAACTAGGAGCGCTGATATGGCGCATGGCAACCAATCTGGTGCACGGGGGCAAGGTGTCGTCGGTGCAGTTTATGGACTACACTCTCGGCGCGCTGTTCTACCGCTTCATCTCGGAGAACATTACCGACTACTGCAACCACCTGATGGCAGAGGCGGGCGTGCCTGACCCCGACTACGCCCACATGAGCGACGCAATGGCGGAGAACGCCCGCACGCAGATTATCAACGCCAAGGGCTTCTTCATCCTGCCGTCGCAACTCTTCATCAACGTTGCCAACGGCGCAAGCGCCAACACCGAGCTCAACACCACACTTGCCAACAACTTCAAGGCCATCGAACAGAGCGCCATCGGCGGGCCGAGCGAGAACGACGTGAAGGGCCTGTTCAGCAACTTCAACACCAACGACAACGGGCTGGGCACAACCGTGGCTGAGCGCAACGACCTGCTCACCACGCTGCTTGAGAGCGTACGCGACCTCAATTTCACCACCTACATGGAGAGCGGTCTCGATGTGTTTGGCATCTGCTACGAGCATCTCATCAAGATGTACGCGCTCAACTCAGGCACAAAGGGCGGCGAGTTCTACACCCCAGGCGAGGTGAGCTACCTGCTGGCGAAGATTGCCGCGGCAGGGCGCACCACGGTCAACAAGGTCTACGACCCGGCGTGCGGCAGCGGCTCGTTGCTGCTTAACTTCAACCTTGTGCTCGGCGCGAAGAATGTGGAGGACGGATTTTTCGGACAGGAGATAAACCTGAAGACCTACAACCTCTGCCGCATGAACATGTTTCTGCACAATGTGAACTACGACCATTTCGACATACAACTGGGCGACACGCTCCGCAACCCGCTCCACACCGACGAGGAGCCGTTTGACGCCATCGTGTCGAACCCGCCCTACTCCATACCGTGGCCTGGCGACAGCGACGCCACGCTCATCAACGACCCGCGGTTTTCGCCCGCGGGAGTGCTTGCGCCGCGGTCGAAGGCCGACTTTGCCTTCACCATGCACATGCTGTCGTGGCTCTCGCCGAAAGGCACGGCAGCCATCGTAGAGTTTCCGGGCATACTCTACCGCAGCGGCGCAGAGCAGAAGATACGCAAGTATCTGGTGAGCAACAACTATGTGGACACTGTAATCCAGTTGCCGCAAAACCTCTTTTTCGGCACGTCGATTGCCACCTGTCTGCTGATTCTGAAAAAGAACAAGAGCGACAACCGCGTGTGCTTTATCGACGCCTCGGCAGAGTTTGTGCATGAGGGCAACAAAAACAAACTCTCCGACGCCAACATCGACAAAATCTACGAGGCGCACATGCAGAAGCAGGAGATTGCCCACTTCTCGCACGTGGTGACCACTGCCGACATCGAAGCGGAGGACTTCAATCTCAGCGTTTCCACCTACGTGGAGCAGGAGGACACCCGCGAGGCTGTCGACATTAAGGAACTGAACCAGCGCATAGCGGAGATTGTGGCACGAGAGCAACGGCTAAGGAGTGACATTGACGCTATTGTGAAAGAATTGGAAGGAGGCGCAGCGTGATGGCAACAAATAGCAATATTGAAGAAAAAAGCATAATACAGGCGGTAAAAGATATCAAGTCTGCTATTCTTTTAAGCCAAAGTAGAGCAATCAAAATGATTAGTGGAGAAGAACTCTCTCTCTATTTTGGTGTAGGCAATTATGTCAGTCTGCATTCTCGCCATGAAGGTTGGGGCAAATCGATTGTTGAGAAAATCAGTATCCAGCTAAGTAAAGAACTACCAGGGCTGAGAGGCTTTTCCGTTGAGAACATCAAAAAGATGCGAACCTTTGCCGAGTTTTGGAAACCATACATCCTAAAATGGTCGGCAATGCCGACCGATTTTGAGAACACACAATATGCAGTGGCAATTGATGCCTTTTCTCTTCAAAAATGGTCGGCAGTGACGACCGAAATAAACAGAGATGAATTCTTGGGAATAAGTTTCAGTCACCACATAGAAATTCTGCACAAAACCCGTGACATTCAAGAGGTGCTTTATTATATCCACCAAACAATTCTTCACCAATGGAAGACGCGCGAGCTTCGGGAGGCATTAAAAGCAGGATTATACAAATATGGCAATTACACCATGCCAAACAATTTTGTTGAAACAATGCCAACGCCCCGACAAGCACGTAAAGCAATAGAGATGTTTAAGGATGAATATTTGCTTGACTATATCAATGTAGAAGATATTGCTAATGATTATGACGACGTAGACGAGAAAGTTGTGGAAAAGGCCATTGTGCGCGACATCAAAAAATTCATCATGACCTTCGGCCGTGATTTCGCTTACATAGGCAACCAATATCATTTGGAAGCCTATGGTCAAGAGCTATTCCCCGACTTGTTGTTTTTTAATAGAGAGTTAGGGTGTCTTGTCGTTGTAGAATTGAAGATTGGTGCATTCAAGAATGCCTATCTTGGGCAGCTTTTCGGTTATCTGCAAATACTTGATGACAAAGTGCGCAAGCCCAACGAGAACCCATCAATAGGCATTATTCTTTGCAAAGAAGCGAACAAAGCGTATGCAGAATACGCAGTACGCGACTATTCAAAGCCAATGGGCGTAGCCACCTACAAGACATTGGATGATATGCCAGATAAATTACGCAAGGCTTTGCCTGACTTAACCAGAATGATAGAAATCATCAATAAAAACGATGAAGACAATGAGTAAACTCGACGATATGATCAAAACGCTCTGCCCTGACGGCGTGGAGTTTAAACGACTGGGAGATGTATGTCTTAAGACAAACAAGGTGAAATGGAACGAAACCAGTTCTGATTTTAAATATATCGATTTGGCATCTGTAGACAGAAAAACTCATTCAATAAATGACTGTGATATAATCAACAAATACAATGCCCCAAGTCGTGCGC
>CAVAOU010000063.1:0-8036 GCA_963590085.1 Senegalimassilia sp.
GTTGTTCACCTGTCACCAGTTTAGCCGCACGGTATTGGCTATGCAAGATGGCATCCTTTATGACGGACACCGCTTGACGGTATTCTTGTATGCTCGTTTCCATAAAAGTGTTTATACTACAAATATACACGATTAACGGCAAACTGGAGGACGAAACAAAAGAAAAGTCAATGTTGCCACAAATATTTTTTGGGATAGAGACTCCGAGGCAAATGATTTATGCTAACTTTGCAAGAAAAGAAAATTAGTATACTATGGACAAACCGGACGACTTAGTGACACTTGGCTCTTTCGACCTTGCTCTCGCCCACATCATCAAGGGCGCGCTCGACAACATCGGCATCGAATCGATGATCAGCAACGAACTGATGTCGACCATCTATGCCCTGCCGGCATCGAGCATCGGACAGGCAAAAGTGCTCGTGTTCCGCCGCGACTACGAGAAGGCTCTCGAGATGCTTCGCCAAAACGAAGCGGAATACACCCCAGACGAACCGGACGACTCCGCTGAATAAGACAATGCACCGAAAGATGAGACATTTCAAAGCAATAATCACCATAATCATGCTCGTGGCAATGGCGCTGCCCGCCACGGCGCAGAGTTACTTCAACAGCCGCACGCTTGCCAACCGGCTGAAGAAGGACAAAGAGCCTGTCTACCCCACCGCCGTCGACAATTCCGCGGCGCTGCTCCAGCAAGCCGACTCGCTGGCGATGGAATCGGAGAACTACGACCCGTCGATACTGTTTCTGCCTGTTGTCTACACCTCCTACCAGATTACTCCCGAGATGTCGCTGCAACAGCCCGACAGCGTCCCAACGCTGCAAACGAAGAAGCAGGACACCCTAGACTACGACCGCCAATGGCTCGACAACCTGATGTGGCAAAACCGCATGAACAACGAGCAGTTGCAGCGCTTGGCCGTGGAGTCGCCATGGCTTGTGCCCTACAACCTCGAGATGCTGCCCGCGCCGCCGAAGCAATACGAGGCTAAACTCGACCCGCAAAAGAACATCCTCACCATCGAGGAGCGCCAGATTGAGATGCCGACCTATGCGCCCAAGCAGGCCATACAGCACCGCAGTTGGATCCACACCTTCGACGCCACTCTGCAGTTCTCGCAAGCCTACATGTCGGACAACTGGTACCAGGGCGGCGAAAACAACATCAACCTCCTCGCCAACATCTACTACGACCTGCAACTCAACCAGAACATCCACCCGAAACTGCTGTTCGACCTGACGCTGCAGTACAAGGTCGGAGTAAACTCCGCGCCAGCCGACTCGCTGCGCGGCTACAACATCAACGAGGATCTGTTCCAGGCCAACCTGAAGTTCGGTGTGAAAGCCACCAAGAAGTTCTACTACAGCATGAACATGCAGTTCAAGACCCAGTTGCTGCAAAACTTCAAGACCAACACCTGGGACCTCTCGGCATCGTTCCTCACCCCGGGCGAACTGAATGCCGGTATAGGTATGACCTACACCACCAAGAACAAGCGCGGCAACGTAACTCTCGACGCGTCGCTGTCGCCGCTTTCCTACAACCTGAAGACGTGGCGCGCCTACGACAAACTTGCCGAAGAGCACGACAAACTCGAGCACCAGGTCGGTTCGAGCGGCGAGGTGAAATTCGGCTGGGCAATGACCCGCAACATCTCACTGACGAGCCGGTTGTTTGCATTCTCCGACTACACCTACCTGCAAGGCGACTGGGAAACTACCATCAGTTTCTCCATCAACAAGTTCCTGTCCACGCAGATCTACACCCACGTGCGTTTCGACGACTCGCGCGCCATCTCGGAGAGCAACACCTCGCACTGGCAGTTTAAGGAAATCTTCAGTTTCGGCCTGCAATACAAATTCCGTTAACCCACGATGCACAGACTCATCGGCATAGCGCTCCTTCTGCTCACCGCCCTGCAGGCGATGGCCATTGAAGTGCCCGACACAGCCACCGTAGTGGCAGGCTATGCCAGCCGCAACGAGGTAGAGAGGCGTCTGCGCTCGCGCGTGGGCGACAACATCGAAGGCCTGTGGCGCTATCCTGAAGAAGGGCTCGTGATTGCCATAGAGAAGACCTCGGGGAGCGACTATAGGATGGTTGTAGTGGAGTCGGACAACGAATGCGTGGACCGCGGCACCGTGATGGGCTATCTCACCACTACCGCCAAAGCCTCAAAACTGCGGATGTGGCTCTATTCAGCCATCGACTCCGACATGCTGACAATGCCCGAGAAGTGCATCGCCGAATTCAGCGACGGCACCATCCTCATCAAGCACAAGGTGCTGAAAGCGCAACTGTCGGTCAACCTCATCAGGTTTCTGCCCACAGTGTTCAGCGGCATCCGCGTGTATCCCCACATCGAACGCCCCACGGCAGAGCCCGGGCTCCACAAAATAGACCTCAACGACAATGCCGCAGGGCAACTAATCTTCTGAGCCATGCGAATCCTACCCATAATCCTCGCAGCAACAGCGCTGACCCTTGCCGCCCGCACCAACACCACCCGCTCAATCGTCGACCAGCGGGCAGTGATGACCTGCGCCGAGCGCGTAACCGCAGGCGATACCTGCACCTTTGCCGACAAGATTGAGTTGTCGGGCTACAAGAAAACGCTCACCGACGCCTTCGAGTCGTTTTTCGTCGACAACAAGACACCCTTCCGACTGTCGAAACTCACTCTGAAGTTCTACTACACCAACGCCGAGACAGGGCAGAAAATCCACGAAGAGACCTACGACGTGCCGTGCGACATCCCCTCAGGCGAGATGCGGCAACTATCGGTGCGCAGTTTCGACCGCCAACACTCGTTCTACTACGTAGACAGCCGCCAGCCGCGGCGTCCTGCCACGCCCTACCGCATAAAATACGAACTCAAGGGCTACGACATACGCATAGCGGTTGACGAATAGAGCCGCCCTACTGTCGAAAAAATTTTGCAAAGAGCGAGAAGGTTAGTAATTTTGGACACGATACGCGAATCAACGACAATGACAGACAATAAGCAAAAAATGCAATGGGAACGGCTGATATGCAACAAGCGCCTCGGCATGGAGCGCTACCGCACATCGTCGGCACAAACCCGCAGCGACTTTCAGCGCGACTTCGACCGGCTGGTTTTCTCCTCGCCGTTCCGCCGCCTGCAGAACAAGACACAGGTGTTTCCGCTGCCGGGCAGCATCTTCGTGCACAACCGACTGACCCACAGCCTCGAGGTGTCGAGCGTAGGCAAATCGCTCGCCAACGAGGTCTACATCGGACTCCTTCCCAAATATCTCGGCACACCCGCAGCCGACAAGTTGAGCCACATCGTGGAGATTGTTGGCGCTGCATGCCTCGCCCACGACATGGGCAACCCGCCGTTCGGCCACTCCGGCGAGCGCACCATTGCGACCTATTTCTCTGAGGGACGCGGACTTGCCATCAAGCCGCTGGTCAGCGATGCCGAGTGGAACGACTTCGTGAACTTCGACGGCAACGCCAACTCTTTCCGCCTGCTTGCCCACCAGTTCCGCGGGCGGCGCGAAGGCGGCCTTGCCATGACCTACTCGTCGCTGGCTGCCATAGTGAAATACCCCTACACGTCGACCACCACGCCCAAGCACGGCAAGTTCGGCTTCTTCGAGTCGGAGGTTGAATGCTTCCGCATGGTTGCCAACGAGTTAGGACTCATTGAGAAGAGCCGCGACACCTATGCCCGCCATCCGCTCGTCTACCTGATGGAGGCCGCCGACGACATCTGCTACCAGGTGATGGACATCGAAGACGCCCACAAACTTAAAATCCTTGACATCAAGGAGGTTACAACCCTGCTGACAGGCTTCTTCAAAGGCGACCGCCTGGAGCACATCAACACCGTGCTCGACGGCATCGACGACAACAACGAGAAGGTGGCCTACCTACGGTCGTGCGTGGTCGGCGAACTCGTAGGCGAATGCGCCAAAGTGTTTGTCAACAACGAGGACACCATCCTCGAAGGCCACTTCGAAGGCTGCCTCATCGACCACATCTCCAAGACTGCACGCCAGGGCTACTCGCACTGCTCCGACGTGGCGTGGGAGAAGATCTACAAAGCGCCCGATGTTGTGGACATCGAGTTGGCAGGTAACCAGATTATCACGTTTCTGCTCGACCGCCTCATCGACGCCGTGCTCAATCCGCAAAAAAACTATTCGCGCCTGCTGCTGAGCCGCATACCCCATCAGTACGACACCTCGGCGCCAACCGTCTACGGCCGATTGCAGTCGGTGCTCGACCACATTTCCGGCATGACCGACGTCTACGCGCTCGACCTGTTCCGCAAACTCAACGGTCTCAGTCTGCCTGCCGTATAAACCCAACTGAAAACGACTATGCCAAAACGACTCTTATCCCTGCTCCTGCTCCTCATTGCCGCCACCACGACAGCGATGGCCTACACTGTGGAGGAGGTACCCAATGTCCACGTCAAAGACAAGACCCAATATGTGAGCAATCCCGACGGAGTGCTCAAGCAAACCACCGTCGACAGCCTCAACCGCAGCATCGCCCACATCTGGCAATCGTCGACGGCAGAGGTAGTGGCTGTGGTGGTCAAATCCATCAACGGCAACGACATCGACGATTTCGCCACCGACCTGTTCCGCCACTGGGGCATCGGCAAGAGCGACAACAACAACGGTGTGCTGGTACTCGTAAGCACCATTGAGCGCAAGGCGGTGATACGCAGCGGATACGGAGCCGAGGGTGTGCTTCCCGACATTATCTGCGGGCGGATTATCCGCGACAATATGGTGCCGCATTTCCGCGAAGGTGACTACGACGGCGGCATGCTCGCTGCCGTGGCGCGCATCGACAGCCTGCTCACCACCCCGGGAGCCGTTGCCGAACTCAAGTCGAAATACGAGAACGACGCTAACCAGGAATACGTCGACCTGTTTGCCGGCTACATGTGTGTGGCAGGCATCGCTGGCCTTATATTGCTCATCTATGCGATATCGCTTACCTCGGGCAAAATGACCAATTACGAGAAGTACAACCAGTTGGAGAAACGCAAGACGATGTTTATCGTCGCAGCCTTTGCCACCATCGGCATGGGATTGCCCGCTCTGCTGCTTGTCTGCGCCATGCAGCACTACTTCCGCAACAAACGGCGCGTGTGTCCAAACTGCAAGAGCAAGATGCACAAGTTGTCGGAAACTGAGGACAACAACTACCTCACCCCGTCGCAGGACTTCGAAGAGCAACTGAAGTCGGTTGACTACGACGTGTGGCGGTGCGACACCTGCGGCGAGATTGACGTGTTTGCCTTCCCCAAGCGCACATCGCCCTATGTGGAATGCCCCAACTGCCACGCCAAGGCAGCGCGCATAGTCAGCGACCGCCAAGTGTCGGGTGCAGCCCCCACAGGCGACGGCTACGGAGTGCGCACATACTTCTGCAAAAACTGCGGCAAGAAGACCGATGTGGCCTACACCATTCCCTATGTGGCAACACCCATCATCATCCCTATGGGAGGCGGCGGCCATGGCGGCGGTGGAGGCTTCAGCGGCGGCAGTTTCGGAGGCGGCTCCACGGGCGGTGGCGGCGCAAGCGGAGGCTGGTAGCGAAAAAAGCCGCGCAAAGGGCAGATTTATGCAATAGATGTTGTAACTTTGCACTGCCGCAAAATGCGGCCGAAAACATTATCTTAGAATCAGAAAAACTAACACATATGAATGTTGTCGACAGATTTTTAAACTATGTGAAGTTTGACACTCAAAGTGACGAACTCACAAACCTGACACCGTCAACACCAGGGCAAATGATTTTTGCGCAAGCACTTGAAAAAGAGTTGCAAAAGATGGGTCTGGAAAACATTTCGCTCGACGAAAACGGCTATCTCATGGCCACCCTTCCGAGCAACATGGACAAGAAAGTGCCTACAGTGGGCTTCATCGCTCACCTCGACACGTCGCCCGACATGTCGGGCCGCCACGTTAACCCGCGCATCGTCAAAGCCTATGAGGGCGGCGACATCGTGCTCGACAAGGACAGCAACGTGGTGCTCTCGCCAGCCGACTTCCCTGAACTCAACGACTATAAGGGACAGGACCTCATCGTGACCGACGGCAAGACCCTGCTCGGCGCCGACGACAAAGCCGGCATCGCAGAGATTATCAGCGCCGTTGACTACTTAATGGCTCACCCGGAAATCAAGCACGGCGACATCCGCATTGCATTCAATCCCGACGAAGAAATAGGCCTCGGCGCACACAAATTCGACGTAGAGCGCTTCGCTGCCGACTGGGCATACACCATGGACGGCGGCGCCATCGGCGAACTCGAATTCGAGAACTTCAACGCCGCGTCGGCAAAGGTTACGTTCAAGGGACGCAACGTGCACCCGGGCTACGCAAAGCACAAGATGATCAACTCTATCCGCATTGCCAACCAGTTCTGCATCATGCTGCCACGCTGGGAAACTCCGGAACACACCGAGGACTACGAAGGTTTCTACCACCTCATCGGCTTCGAAGGCTCTGTTGAGGAATCGAAACTCACATACATTATCCGCGACCACGACCGCGACCGCTTCGAGCGCCGCAAGAAAGAACTCGAGCACCTGGTGCGCAAAATCAACAACGAGTACCCTGGATGCGCGTCGATTGAGATCAAGGATCAGTACTACAACATGCGCGAGAAGATCGAGCCGGTGATGTACATCATCGACATGGCAAAGCAGGCTATGGAGAACGCCGGAGTGCCACCGAAGGTACAGCCTATCCGCGGCGGAACAGACGGAGCGCAACTCTCGTTCAAAGGTCTCCCATGTCCTAACATTTTTGCCGGCGGACTCAACTTCCACGGCCGCTATGAGTTTGTGCCAATCCCATCGATGGAGAAAGCCACCGATGTGGTTGTTGAGATCTGCAAACTCGTGGCTCAACGATAAAGACAAATTGCCGCAACGATGCCCCAGAAAACTCTCGTAGTGATTACTGGCCCCACGGGGGTAGGCAAAACGGCGGTAGCCATACGTCTGGCGCGTGACCTCGGCACGGAAATCGTGTCGGCGGACTCGCGCCAGATTTTTCGTGACATCCCCATCGGCACCGCGGCGCCCACGGCAGAGGAGCAAGCGGCGGTGCGCCACCATTTTGTGGGCATCCTCGGGCTGGAGGACTACTACAGCGCGGCGCAGTTTGAAGAAGACGCGCTCGCCACAATCGGCCGCCTGTTTGAGAGCCACGACTATGTGGTGATGTGCGGCGGGTCGATGATGTATGTCGATGCCGTGTGCAAGGGCATCGACCAGTTGCCCACCATCTCTGCCGAAGTTCGCGCCCTCGTGGCACGGCGCTACGAGGAGGAAGGCGCTGAGAGTATGCTTGCCGAACTGCAGCGGCTCGACCCCGTCTACTACGAGCAGGTGGACCGCAACAACCTCAAGCGGGTGGTTCACGCCATCGAAATCTGCCTGCAGGCCGCGCGTCCTTACTCCGAACTGCGCACTGGAGCGGTAAAGGAACGGCCGTTCCGCATCGTGAAGATCGGCCTCAACCTGCCGCGTCCGCAACTATTCGACCGCATCAACCGCCGCGTAGAGATGATGATTGAAGAAGGACTCATCGAGGAAGCACGCAGAGTGTATCCGCTGCGCCACCTCAACTCGCTCAACACCGTAGGCTACAAGGAAATGTTCGCCTGGTTTGACGGCACAATGGACTACGACACAGCCGTAGCGCGCCTACAGAAAAACACACGCGTTTACGCCAAAAAGCAACTCACCTGGTTTGCCAAAGACCCCACCATGCACTGGCTCTCCCCCACCGACTACGACACCCTAAAAAAATTGCTGTAAACAACAGATTGCCCGTCAACTTCCAATCAACAGGGACGGTTACCTTTTGAGATAGTCGTACAATATAGTTCTTCCCTCTTCAAAATAAAAGTAGGCAGTTTTATCGAATTCTATTTTCTTATAACCTTCTTATATTTTTGGTTGCTTGCAGTAGGATTGTCAGGATTGGTCATCTGTAAATATCCTGCTGCAACAAGTGAGGTTATATAA
>CAVAOU010000064.1:0-7952 GCA_963590085.1 Senegalimassilia sp.
AAATATGCTTGTAGGGTATCCACAAGCACCGACTTGCCGAAGCTGCGCGGACGGCTCAGGTAATTGTATTTCTTACCCTTGTTGGCAAGTTCCCAAACCAGGTCGGTCTTGTCAACATACAGATATCCTTCCCTCCGTATCTCGCTAAAGGACTGGATGCCTACGGGCAACCTTCTGTCAGCCATCTTTTCCATCATTTTCACTGCGTGTTTGCAATTATTTCTCAAACTTACACAAAGTTATCCGAATTACCCACTTGTTTTGCAAAAAATATGCGCATTACGACCTACAAAAGCGACACTGTGCGCTGCTGCGGAGTTGAATAATTGGAAAACAGTTTATAACTTTGTGTACTAAATCATATAACAGTGGCAGATAAAAAAATTGTTGAGACCCCGCTGATGAAGCAGTTCTTCGAGATGAAGAAAAAGCATCCTGATGCCATTCTGCTCTATCGCGTGGGCGACTTCTATGAAACGTTTTCGACCGACGCCATCACCGCGTCGGAAATCCTGGGCATCACGCTCACAAAGCGTGCCAACGGCCCCGGCCAGCACATCGAGTTGGCGGGATTTCCCCACCATGCCCTCGACACCTATCTGCCACGACTCGTGCGCGCCGGAAAGCGCGTGGCTATCTGCGAGCAACTCGAGGACCCGAAACTCACCAAGAAACTCGTGAAGCGCGGCATCACCGAACTGGTGACGCCAGGCGTGGCCATCAACGGCAATATGCTCGACTACCGCGAAAACAACTTCCTCGCGGCGGTGCATTTCGGCAAGACAGCCTGCGGCGTGGCTTTTCTCGACATCTCCACTGGCGAGTTTCTTACGGCGGAGGGTACTGTCGACTATGTGGACAAACTGCTGTCGAACTTCGCGCCGAAGGAGGTGCTCGTGGAGCGCTCCTGCAAGAAGCGCTTCGACCAGTCGTTCACGGCAAAGTACCTCACCTTCGAACTCGACGACTGGATGTTTACCGAAGAGTCGGCCCACGACCGCCTGCTCAAGCAGTTTGAAACGAAAAACCTCAAGGGCTTCGGCATCGACAAGATGGCAAACGCCATCATTGCCTCCGGCGCCGTGCTCTTCTACCTCGACCTCACGCAGCACACCCAGATTTCCCACATCACCTCGTTGGCTCGCATCGAGGAGGAAAAATTTGTGCGCCTCGACCGCTTCACTGTGCGCAACCTCGAGTTGGTGGAGCCACTCGGCGAGGACGGCAAGAGCCTGCTCGACGTGATCGACCGCACGGTGAGTCCTATGGGCGCGCGCCTGCTCCACCGCTGGGTGCTCTTCCCGCTGAAGTCGACCAAGCAAATCAACGACCGCCTCGACGTGGTGGAGCATTTCTTCAAGGACCGCGAGGGACGCGAGGTGATGCAGCGCCAACTGGAACTGGTGGGCGACATGGAGCGACTGGTGTCGAAGGTGGCTGTGGGACGCATCTCGCCGCGCGAGATGGTGCAGATGAAGAACGCGCTCAACGCCATCGCCCCAGTGAAAGCCTACTGCGAGGACGCCGACAACGCCGTGCTGCGCTCCTTCGGTGAGCAACTCAACGCCTGCGGCTCTATCCGCGACCGCATCGAGCGCGAACTCAACCCCGACGCGCCCAATGCCACCAACCGCGGCAACGTGATCCGCAAGGGCGTCGACGACGAACTCGACAGCCTGCGCGAAATCGCGTTCTCGGGCAAGGACTACCTGTTGAAAATCCAGCAGCGCGAAAGCGAACTCACGGGCATCCCGAGCCTCAAGGTGGCCTACAACAACGTGTTTGGCTACTACATCGAGGTGCGCAACACCCACAAGGACAAGGTGCCGCCGGAATGGATACGCAAGCAGACGCTGGTGAGCGCCGAACGCTATGTGACACAAGAACTTAAAGAATACGAAGAGAAGATTCTCGGCGCAGAGGAGAAAATCCTGTCCATCGAGACGCGCCTCTTCAACGAACTGATAGCCGACGTGGCTACCTATATCCCTGCCATCCAACTGAATGCGTCGCTGATTGCGCGCCTCGACTGCCTGCTGGCGTTCACCCGCGCGTCGCTCGAAAACCACTATAACCGCCCCGACGTCAATGACTCGCTCGACATCGACATCACCGAGGGCCGCCACCCTGTAATCGAGAAGCAACTGCCGCCGGGCGAGTCCTACATCGCCAACAGTGTGCACCTGGGCAACGACTCGCAGCAGATAATGATGATTACGGGACCGAACATGGCTGGTAAGTCGGCGCTTCTGCGGCAAACGGCGCTCATCGTGCTGCTGGCGCAGATTGGCTGCTTCGTGCCTGCCGACGCCGCGCGCATCGGCATCATCGACAAGATTTTCACCCGTGTGGGCGCGTCGGACAACATCTCGCTCGGCGAGTCGACCTTCATGGTGGAGATGAACGAGGCGGCATCGATCCTCAACAACCTGAGCGAGCGCTCGCTGGTGCTCTTCGACGAACTCGGCCGCGGCACAAGTACCTACGACGGTATCTCAATCGCCTGGGCGATAGTGGAATACATCCACGAGAACAACCGCTTCCACGCCAAGACGCTTTTCGCTACACACTATCACGAACTCAACGAGATGGCGAAGACCTTCAAGCGCATTGCCAACTACAACGTGTCGGTGCGCGAAATCGACGGCAAGGTGGTGTTTCTCCGCAAACTCGTGGAGGGCGGCAGCGAACACAGTTTCGGTATACATGTGGCTAAACTCGCGGGCCTTCCGCCGGCAATCATCAGCCGCGCCAACGAGGTGCTCCGCCAACTGGAATCGGCCAACGCCAAGGATGCCACGACGCAGAGCCTCACGGAGATGACCAGCGGCGGCAAGAGCATGCAACTGTCGTTCTTCCAACTCGACGACCCGGTGCTCAGCCAGGTGCGCGACGAGATTCTCAACACCGACATCAACAACCTCACACCGATGGCTGCCCTCAACAAACTCAACGACATCAAGGCAATTATCACTGGCAAGAAATAGCGGCGATTTGCAAATGCCGCTGAGAATGAGTAACTTTGGCAACTAAACACATTTATACCAAGATGAAGAAACTTTTTTATTTCGCCGTTGCGGCTCTGTGCTTGGGCTTGACAATGGCTTCATGTAGCGACGACAAGGAAAAAGACCTCGGCGGAGGCATATACCTGATTGACGGACACCGCTTTGTGGACCTCGGGCTGCCAAGCGGACTGCTTTGGGCTGAAACCAATGTGGGCACCAACGACGAACTCTCCGACGGCACCTATTTCGCCTGGGCGGAAACCGCCGGCAAGAAGGAATACTGGCAGGACAACTACAAATACGGAACTTCGATTCTCGACATCACCAAATACAACAAGACCGACGGCCTCACCACCCTTGAGCGCGGCGACGACCCTGCCGCTTCGTGGGGCTCTTCGTGCCGAATGCCTACAAGGGCTGAACTCGACGAACTGGTGAAAAACTGCACCTGGACCAAGGAGGAATACCTTAACTCCAAGGAGCGCTCGGTGGAGGTCTACGAGGTGAAGAGCAACAAGAACGAAAACAAGATTTACTTCACCATCACTGGCTACCGCGACGGCCTCGTGACCGACGACCACGGCAAGGCGGCTTATCTGTGGTCGAGCACGCGCCCCGACGACAATGAGACGGTTGCCTACGGACTTATCCTCTCCGACGAGGAAGCCCACACCGAAATCAACAGCCGCTTCCTCGGCTTCACGGTGCGCCCGGTGGCTACACGATAAGAAATCTTCCCTTTCCAGCCGGAAAGGCGCAAAGAAGAAGGGCATCGCCTCGGCGATGCCCTTGTAACAAAATGAAAAATGTCTTTTTTATAAACCTTTGAGTGTTCTCACACTTAGTGTCGCTCTGTCGGGCTCATTGCCCATATATCTTGCAAAAAATTGTTTTATTTAATTGTTTTTGTACTCCTTTGACTACGCTAAAAGCAAAAGGTTTAATCCAAACAGAAATTTTTTTCAAAAAAAATCAGGTTTTTTCAGCGGAGTGATGTCGGAACCCGCTCCACGAGCCATTTCCTGCGCCAAAAAAATTCCTATGCACCGCGTCATCAGGATGTCGTCGTGGCATCCGTCCTTGGCGCCAAACGACCCGTTTTCTTTTCTTTCGTAGGTCATCAACTCGTCGACCGCGCCGCTGTCGCGCTCCACGTAGAGCCCGTCTCTCACCGCCGCCACCAGGGTGTTGACCACCAGCGGCTTCGTCTGCCTGTTGGTGTGGAAGCCCAGGCGGTTGCGCCCTCCGTCGGCGCCGCAGCGGTAGTACATGTTGGGATAGTAGTCGGCAATCTCGTCGAGGATATACGCTGAATTTTCGCCCTCGGTGCGCTCCGTCTCTATGGTGTTGCTCTCCACCACGAGCAGCGCGCGGCTGTAGAACGCCGCAATCTGCGCCGCCTTCCACGCCAGCAGGTCGTGGTCGGTGTGACCGCGCCACTGCGCCACAATCTCAGGCTTGCCGCCATCGCCGCGGCGATCGATCACCGCCACCACACTGTAGTCGCTCGTGTCGCTGCGGCCGCCAATGTCGACCACCGCGAGATAGCGGTCGGCCACGGCTTCCTTCTCGGGCATGCGCCACACCTTCAGCCGTCCGCCACCGTCGGCAGCGAAATGCACCCCGCGCAGGGCGTCGCGCCCCTTCACGGCGTCGCCCGAAACCTCGCCCACAGCCATCGGTTCGCGGCACGATTGCCGCTGTCGCTCCACGCCGCCAGTGTCGAAGACGCTGCGGTCGGTGGCTGTAAATGCCTCGACGGCGGTGGTGGGATACTCTGCCTGCATGGCGCGGTGGGTGGTGTATTCCCGTCGCTTGGCGTGGTACCACGCAATCTGCTCCAGCGCCAGCCCCATCTGCCACAAGCGCTTCTCGTAGTCGTCGAGCGACGCCCACAGCGCCGCGTAGTCGTCCACCTCCATGCGGTAGATGCCCAACTTGTGCCACGGCACAAACACCGCCCGTTTGTCGCTCACGCCCGCCTCCGCGCGGAGCCACTCGCTGTGGAAGTAGTTGCCCACGCCGTTGGCTGTGCTCTCCACCACCACCAGCGTGTGGCTCGCCAGCGCCACCGACCCGGCGATGGAGCGGATAATGTTGTTCGGGTCGTGGCCAGCCGACGTGCGCCAGAACGCCACCTCCGAGAGGTGAGCCATCGCTATGTCCTTGCCGCGCGCCGCCTCCTGCGTCTCGGCGGAGGTGATGGTCACGGTGTTGCTGCGGTGCCCCAGGCGCATGGTGGTGCGGCTGCCCTCGTAGGCGGCGAGTCGCAGCGACGTTTCGCCCTCGGGCAGATAGTCCTCGGGGTAGGCGGCAAGCAGTTTGCTCATCATGCCGCGGATGGTCTGTGCCGCGTCCTTCACATGGGCGCAGATAAGGCTGTGCCAGTTGTCGCGTAGCAGCAACTGTATCCACGCCATGTAGGCTTGCACCACCGTCGACCCGCCCAGTTGGCGAGCCTTCAGCAGGATGATGCGTATGGGTTTGCCTGCCGTGCGCTGCTCCTCCATCGCCGCCACGATGATGCGCTGCGCCTGGTTCAGACGCAGGCGCACGTCGGCATATCCGGCCTTGTCCTTCACGGTGACGCACGTGGCGCACCAGTACTCAAAGTCGTAACGCTGCCGCAGGGCGTTGAATCGGTGCGCCGTCATGCCCTTGCTGTAGCCCTCGTCGGCGAGCATCGCCACGGGCACAAGCACTGCCCCGCCGTCAGGATGCTTCACTCTCTGCCGCTTGCCCCACGCACCTTCGCCGGTGAGCGGGTCGTAGCGGTCGCAAAGATTGGCGAGCCGCCGGCTGTTTTCCTCGATAATCTCTTCTATGCTATGTTTCTCCATGGTAGTGTATTGTTAATCAAATTGGGCAAAAATAAACGCTCCACCGCGCCGCCGCTCGCAATTTAGAGAAATCGGCGCACAAAAAAGCCGCCCGCTGGTGAGCGGACGGCTTTGGTGGAAACGGGGGTAATCCCTGTTTATTTTGCGATTACTTTGCTTACTGTGCGGTGGCCGTTGGCATCGCTTGCCACGACTACGAGCATGCCGCGTGCGTTGACTGCAACCTGAGGCGCCGCTGCTTTGGCAACGAGTGCGCCGAGAGTGTTGTAGACAGCGATGTTGGCTGCGCCGTCGGCTGTAACCACGCCGTCTGCATAGCGGATGGCGAGTTTCTCAACCTCGACGGTCTTGACGCTTGCGTCAGGACGGACTGTTACCTTGCAGGTAGCGGTAAAGTCGCCGTAGGTAGCGGTGATTGTCGCTGTGCCTGCCTTGAGACCAACAACGTGGAGTTGTGCTTCGTTGCTGCCTTCTTCATCGTCAACAACCTCAATGCTGATTACTTCAGGGTCGCTTACCTCAAATTGGATGTCGGAAGCCAAACCTGAGCCATAGACTGTTGCAGAGAGATAGATTGAACTGTTGATGTCAACGAGAGCCTCTGCCGATTCGAATGCCAAGCCCACTGCCTTGCCCTCGAAGTAGAGCACAGGAAGTTGTGCTTCGGTTGTCTCCACGTGGCTCCAAGGAGCGTCGGTAGTAGTGCCGAATACGTAGCCGATAGAGGTGAGGAAGTCATCGTCGATGCTTTCCTTGTATGTGCCGGTCTTGGCTGTCTCTGTGCCAGTTGGGGCAATAAGAGTGTAGTTGTCGCCGATGCCGCCTTCTGTCAATGAGCCAGCATCTTCCTCGTCGTCGACGGTCTTGCCCACGATGAGGTTCACGCCCTTAGGCGATGCAGTATCGCCGCAGTCGATTGAGCATTCCTTACCAACAATGTTTTTGTAGATAATCGACGATGAAGAAGAACTGTAGTCCGACAGCAATTCGCCGACGATCATACCGGCAGATGTGCAATTCGACCATTTGTCGGGAGTAGTAGCCTCGATGGTAGTGTATTGCACGATGCAGTTTGCCACACGGCTGCGGCCTGACTGTGCCACGATACCACCGATGGTGTTTTCGCCTGTGATGTCGCCCTCGAAGCGGCAGTTAGTAATGCTGCTACCGTTGGCGTCGGTTGAGCCGGCGATACCGCCGATTGTTGTTGCACCAGTGAAGTCAACATTTGTCACTGCGCAGGCTTTGACGGTCGACGATGTAGACAATGCGCCTACCAAGCCGCCAATCTTCGATGCCTTCGGTGCGTTGATGTCGAGTGCCTCTACCTCCGACGAGGTGAATGTGGTTGAGAGCGATGCGTCGCCCACAAGGCCGCCGATGGTGCCTGTCGATTCACCGCCGTCGATTGAGCCCTCATGCACGTGTACGTTGTCGATGGTGGCTTCCATTGCAGAGCCTGCAAGCACGCCGGCATACGACTGCTGAGAGTTGAGAGTAAGTTCTGGGTTGAGGAACGTGAGGTTCTTCACCTCGGCTGCGGTGGCTACACCTTCGCCGTTAACGTTGCCGATAATCTGGCTGAAGAGACCCAAACGGCGGCTGCTGTCGTTGGCGTCGTTCTTGAAGCCGATGATGCTGTAGCCCTTGCCGTCGAGGTGGCCGTTGAACTGGCTGATTGGTGTCCAGCTCACACCGCTCATGTCGATGTCGTTTGCCAACTCATAGTAGGCTGATGGGTCGGATGCAATCTGCATGAGGTCGCCCGCTGTGGCAATCTGGTAAGGCGATGCGGCTGTGCCGTCGCCGCCCTTCTCAAACTTGTTGAACGGAAGGTCGTAGAACTCTACGGTAAATTCGCTGCTGGTCGAGTTGTAGTAACTTACCACGAGGGAGTTGTCAACAACGTCGCAAACGCTGAGGTCGCCCTTCTCGCTGTCGATGGCGAATTTCTTGAGGATCTCGCCGTCGTCGTTGGCAATCATCAATACGTTGTCGATGATGTTGGTTTCGGTGTTCTTTATCTTCGCTATGTAGATATACTCGTGCTTGTCGTCGGTGTTGAACAAGTACGGGTTGATGGTAGCGTCGGTGATGTAGGTAG
>CAVAOU010000065.1:0-7926 GCA_963590085.1 Senegalimassilia sp.
ACTCCAAGGGCGAGGCCCACATCATCCAGTCGTTCACCTCGGGCAACATCGGCAACAACACCTCCACCTCAAGCATTTTCGGCAAGTGGTTCCAGGTCTACGGCCAGGTGACCATCGGCGCTGTCGACAACGCGTCGAAGTACAGCAAGTTCCGCCTGTCGATCGACAACATGTGTACCAACACCGACGGTGCCGACTACTGCGTGGACGACGTGCACATCTACATGCGCAACAACCAGGTGGACGTTGTGCAGGACGTGCCAATGTGTCCTGACGAGGACGGCACATCGGTGCTCAACAACATCCGCTTCAAACTCCGCACCGACTACGAGAGCCTTATGGAACTCTCCTCCGACTACGACAAACTCTACTACCGCATCTGCAAGGCCGACGGCACTCCGTTGAAGTTCGACTACGACGATGACGACGACCTCGACGACTACGGCGTGATTGACATTCCTACCGCCTACGACGCTTCGGCCGAGATGGGCGAGAAGGACGGCGGACCTACGCAGAAGCGCTTCGAGAAGGACCAGTACGGCAACGTTTCGCTGGTCTTCGCCAACCGCCACTTCGACCTCGAGGAGAATGTGAAGTACTACGTTTCCGTGTCGTTCCCCGACGAGGACGGCAACCCAAAGCAATGGGGCTCGCCTAACGACGTGTGCACCTGCTACTCGGAAATCTACGTCATCGCGAAGCAAACCTCTACGGTGACCGACGAAAACGGAAAAATCGCCACCGACATACGCATCGACTGCAACAGCGGCTCGGTGAAGACTTACAACATCACGGCAAAGATTCAGACTGTCGACCCGGTGAACGGCGGTACGGTGACCCTCGACGGCATCAGTTTCGACTGGTTCTGCGACACCGACAACAGCACAAGTTTCAACGACGCCGAGTACAACGGCACCAAGTTGGCAACCGCGCTCAACCATTTCCGCACGGTCTACCCCAAGGCCACAGGTATCAAGAATGCGTCGGGAGTGTTTACCTCAACCGACCGCGCAGTGCTTCAATACTTCATCCAGACCAAGGGCTATCTGAGCCTCGACGCCTCGGCAACGATGCCGGAGTTTGACGGCTTTGAGGACAACTCAGGCACATTCAAGGTCTACGCCATACCTATCGCCACCTCAACGACCGTGGGAGGCGTAACCTACGAGATCTGCCCTACGGCGCTCGTCTACACGTTCCACCTCAGCAAGGCGGGACCAAAGGTTACCTTCGGCTTTGCCAACGTTACCTACCCAGCCGACGAGCCTAACCGCCGTCTGCGCATCGGCATGCCGCAACTCAACGCACTCACCAACGGCGGCTCGCTCACCGTCGACGTGCCTGTAAGTTCAATCACCTACTACGACACCAACCACACCTACACCGGCGTGGAGAAAATCTCGGCGGGCGCTGTCTATGTCACCGACACCAACGACCCTTCGTGGGACATGAGCGAAACGCATCAGGTGGCTATCGTGACCAACAGCGGCACTATCAAGTCGGGCGACAACATCAACCTCAGTTTCAGCGGCGGCGAAGCCGAGAAAATGAACGAAGGCTACTGGTACGACCTCACCCTCACCTTCAACGCTGCCTACCAGGACTCTTATTGGAACAGCGGTACGGTTTCCTGCCCTGGCGAGTCGACCATCCGATTCCTCATCGTGCCGGAATACCTCACCTGGAACTCGTTCAACTCAACAATCCAGAACCCTAACTGGAACAACGACGACAACTGGACCCGCAGTTCGAAGGAGGAACTCTACAAGTCGGCCTACTCCGACTACCGCACCGACGGCTGCTACGTGCCGATGAAGTTCTCGAAGGTTGTGATCCCAATCCAGGAAGGCGGCGTCTACCCTTACCTGTCGTCGATACTCTACAACGCGGCCAACGGCATCGCCACCAACCTGTCGAACATCAAGGGCGAGGCTACGACCTACATCCAGTACGACCTGATGTGCACCTGGGACTACAACACCACCGACGGATCCACCGACGGCGCCGGCAACTTCGGCTGCGAGCGCTACTACGGCAACACCTGCGACGAAATCTACCTGAAGCCGGAGGGCGAGGTGCTCCACCAGAACTACCTCGTCTACAACAAGGCATGGACCGACCGCGAGTTTAAGGCGGGCAAGTGGAACCTCGTTTCCTCGCCGCTGAAAAACACCTACAGCGGCGACATGTATGTGCCTAAGGCCGACGGCAAGCAAACAACCGAGGCATTCAAGCCTATCACCTACAGCACCGCGCTCAACGACCGCATCACTATGCCGGTCTACCAGCGCGCGTGGGACAAGAGTTACAACGAGGTGCTCGCCGACGGCTCTACCATCAAGGCTTACGACTACTCGGGCACGGGCATCACCCTCGACGACGGCATCAGCGCCGCTTCGCAGCAGTGGAGCCACTCGTTCAACGACGTGACCTACGACTTCGGCAGCACTGGCAACGCCGGCGTGGGCGGCCTGGCTGTGAAGGTGGGCGACGACTACTTCTTCAACGCCGGCGGCACAGCGCTGATGCGTCTGCCTAAGGCCGACACAAGTTACACCTACTATGCTCCCGACGGCACGATGCGCACCTCGACGACGCTGGAAAAAGACAGTTGCAACCGCTTCATCGTGGAGCCGAAGGCAGCGTCGACCATCCAGTTCCGCCTGGCGCAGGACAACACGAGCAACCGCTACTTCATCGTGGGCAACCCGTACGCGTCGACCATCAGCATGTATCAGTTCATTAACGCCAACACCTCGCTCGAGCGCAAGGTGTGGATAATGAGAAACGGCTCGCTCACTGGCTACTCAGTGCCTGATGAGGGCGACGCCAACTACAAGAAGAACGATGTGCTCATCACCCCGATGACCGCATTCATCGTGAAACTGAAGGACGGCGAAGAGCCGGGCACGGTCGACTTCAACTCCGACGTCATCGCCGAGCGATGGGTGTCGGGCGCAAGCATCGTGAGCAACATCAACCTTGAGTCGCTCACCCTCACCGTCACCGACGGCGACAAGGAGAGCACCGCTACCGTGAACTGCAGCCCGATGGCAAGCAACGACTACGTGGAGAGCGAGGACGTGGAATTCCTCGACAGCCACCTCGACGGCCCGATGGTCTACACCGTGGCTTCGGACAAGGCCGTGAGCGTCAACAACACCGACCGCATCGAATGGCTGCCGGTGGGCGTGGCTTCGACCAACGGCACCGTGCAACTCACCGTGAGCCGCCAAGGCATCTCCTCCGACCTCTATCTCTATGACGCCCTCACCCGCACATGTCAGCGCATCGAGGACGGCGAGAGCATCGAGGTGAAGGGCAACGCCCACGGCCGCTACTTCATCACCGACCGCGACGTCAACGGCTCGGTCGACACCGAAGTGGCTGACCAATGCACCATCAAGTGCTACTCGCCAGAGCGAGGCATGCTCACCGTGAAGGCTTCGCAACCGGAGTCGATGATGAGCGTGGCAGTCTACGACGCCTCCGGCCGCCTGATGGCAGCCGCCCAGACCGACGGACGCCTCCAGGCCGACTTCCAACTCACGGCTGGCGTCTATGTGGTGAGCGCAACCCTTTCCGACGGCACCGTCCGCACGGAGAAGGCTTATGTAAGATAATATATTCTCCCTATATATTATATTTTGGCTATTTTTTACAAAAATGCCGGCGGCCCTGAGCGTGATGCTTCGGGCCGCCGCTTTTTTTGCCAAGATACCCGCTTTTCCACTATTTTTTCGTAATTTTGGTGTTTGATATGGAGACTGCCCTTTATTTGATTCCTGTCATGCTCAGTGATGAGCCGTTGGACAAAGTGCTTCCTGCCTACAACCTTCAGATTGTGCGGGAGATAAAATATTTCATTGTGGAAAACGTACGCTCCGCGCGACGGTTTCTCAAAAAGTGCGACCGCACTATCGACATCGACGAACTAACATTCTACACCCTCGACGAGCATACCCGCCCAGAGGAAATCGGCGACTATCTCAACCCTCTCATCGAAGGCCACGCCATGGGCGTGATTTCGGAGGCGGGCTGCCCTGCCATCGCCGACCCAGGAGCCGACGTGGTTGCCATGGCTCAGCGCCGACACCTGAAGGTGGTGCCGCTGGTTGGTCCGTCGAGCATCCTGATGTCGCTCATGGCGTCGGGCTTCAACGGCCAGAGTTTCGCCTTCCAGGGCTATCTGCCCATCGACGCCGCCAAGCGCCAGAAGAAGTTCCACGAGATGGAGCGCAACATCGCCGCCGGGCAGACGCAGATTTTCATCGAGACACCCTACCGCAACAACCGCCTCGTAGCGGAACTCGCCTCGCAGTTGCGCGGCGACCTGCTGCTGTGCGTGGCGTGCGACGTGACGGGCGCCACCGAGGACATCACCACGCGTCCCGTGCGCGAATGGGCTAAAGCCTCCTACAACTACGACAAGCGTCCTGCAATCTTCCTACTTTACCGATAACCGCCGAGCGATGGACAAGATAAGAAAATCAAAGCAGCGTTCGCCCTACATGCAGGGCTCGCTCTTCGGCGACGACGAAGGCGCCGAAGTCTTCTCGGGCGGCATCGACACCCGCCGCACCGACCCCAAGCCCACCTCGGAACTCGAGCAACCGCTGACGCTGACCAACGACACCGGCAGTTTCCGCTTCATCAGTTTCGGCAGCGGCAGCAGCGGCAACTGCTCCTACATAGGCAACGAGCACGGCGGCCTGCTCATCGACGCGGGCATCGACATGAAGCAGGTGGTGGCGGAACTGGAGCGCAACAGTATCCGTCCGGAGTCGATTCTCGGCATCTGCCTCACCCACGACCACGGCGACCACATCCGCTACGCCTACACCTTCCTGCGCCGCTACAAGACGATGGCGCTGTTCTGCACCAACCGTGTGCTCAACGGCATCCTGCGCCGCCACAACATCTCGCGCCGCATCAAGGACTACCATCACCCCATATTCAAGGAGATACCGTTCAAGGTGGGCGACTTCACGCTCACTGCCTTCGAGGTGCCCCACGACGGCAGTTGCAACTCGGGCTTCTCGGTGGAGTATGGCGACGCCCATTTTGTGCTCGCCACCGACCTCGGCAGCGTCACCGACCGCGCCCGCCACTACATCTCTGAGGCGGACTATCTGGTGATGGAGAGCAACTACGACGACCGCATGCTCACCGACGGCACCTACCCCGAATATCTGAAAAGCCGCATCCGTGCCGCCAATGGTCACATGGACAACGCCGACACCGCTGCTTTTCTGAAGGAAATATGCTCAAAGCGACTGAAATATGTGTATCTTTGCCACTTAAGCAAAGACAACAACAAGCCGGAGATTGCGCGCCGCTGCGTGGCGGAGGCCATCGAGGAGGCGGGATTCACCGTGGGCGAAGGCACTGACTCGCTCGTCGACCGCACGAAGGACGTGCAACTGATGGTGCTTCCGCGCTACGACGCCACCCGATGCTTCAAGTTCTACGTCAACCTGAAGTAGCCCACCGCTGGGCGCGGCAGTTTGGCATCAGGTTTGCTCTACATTTTAGAAAAACATTTATATGAACGGCAACTATAATTTTCTCAAGGCTATGCCCCCGGCAACACGCCATCTGCTCATCATCAACGTGTTGATATGGGTGGTTACGTCGGTGTTCGACAACTTTTTCGGATTCGACGCGTCGCGCTATCTCGGCCTGCACTATTTCAGCGCGCCGCACTTCAACCCGGCGCAGTTTGTAACCTACATGTTTATGCACGACACTGGCGGCATCGCCCACGTGTTTTTCAACATGTTCTCGCTCTACATGTTCGGGCGCATCCTCGAGCAGGTGATGGGCACGAAGCGCTTCCTCACCTACTACTTCGTGTGCGGCATCGGCGCCGCCCTCGTGCAGGAAGCCGTGCTTGCCTACAATCTGCAGCCCATCGTGGACAACTACAACGGGGTTACGTTTCCCAACGGCATAACAATCCCTACTAAGGAATATCTCGACATGAACGTGGTGGTAGGTGCCTCGGGCGCCGTGTTCGGCATCCTGCTGGCTTTCGGCATGTTCTTCCCCAACGCACCGCTCTACCTGTTTTTCGTACCTGTGCCAATCAAGGCCAAATACATGGTCATTGGCTACGGTCTGCTCGAACTCCTCTTTGGCGTGAGCGGCATCCAGGGTGGCGTTGCCCACTTCGCCCACCTCGGCGGACTGCTCTTCGGCCTCCTGCTGATACTCTACTGGAAGAAAAAAGGCATAATCACTCGCAATGGCGGCTACAATTAGCAACATAGGCAACTACCTCCGCGGCAAGTCGGTGGCGGTGCGCTTCATTCTGGCGAATGTGGCGGTGTTCGTCGCAATCCACCTCGTGGCAATCATGGCGCGCATCTGCGGCTTTGCCGACCCGAGCGTGATGCTGATGCTGCCGCCGTCGTGGCAGCAGGCCGCCCTGCACCCGTGGACGCTGTTGACCTACATGTTTGTGCATTTCGACTTCTTCCACATCCTCGGCAACATGCTGTGGCTCTACTGCTTCAGCATCGTCTTTCTCGACATGGCAAGCAGCCGCCAGTTTGCGGTGGCCTACATTGCCGGAGGCGTGGCGGGCGCCGTAGCCTATCTGGCTGTAGCCTCGGCAGTGCCGTCGGCAGGCCTTGTAGGCTCGTCGGCATCGGTGATGGCTGTTGCCGCCACCGCCGTGGCAACGCGCCCCGACTACCGCATCAACCTGTGGCTCTTCGGCATGGTTGCCATCAAATGGATAGCGCTCTTCTTCGTGGCTTTCGCCCTGCTACTCACCCCAGCAAGCACGGCTTCGCTCTGCCCGCATGCCGCCCACGCGGGAGGCATCGTCGTGGGACTGGTGATGGCTGCCCGCCTGCGCGGACTGCTGCGTCTCCCCGCCCGCCGCAAGGCTGTGGTGTTGCCGCCGCTGCATCAGAAGCGGGCATTTGACGAGGGTCGCCTCGACGACCTGCTCGACAAGGTGCGCGTTTCGGGCTACGCGTCGCTCTCGAAGAAGGAAAAAGACGAACTTAAATGGCTTAGTGAACACATAGAGAAATGATACTGCGGATTACGAGATTTTTTGTGGCGAAAGCCGCGTTCTGGGGCAATGTAGCGGTGGCGGCAGTCTATCTGCTGTCGGCCTTCGCCGGACACGTGGACCCGCGCTACATCGGCTACATCGCCATCCTTGGGCTCGCCTACCCGGTGATGCTCTGCCTGCTGCTGGCGTTTGTGGTGGTGTGGGCGTTTCTCGGATGGCGGCGGCTGTGGGTCACCGCGGCGGCGCTGGCTCTCACCTTGCCGCAGGTACTGGCCTACTGCCCGCTGAATTTCGGCTCGAAGATGCACGATTTCCGGCTAATGACCTACAACACGTTCCACATGGTCGACCCCAACGGCGGCAAGGCTTCGGTATTTGACGAGGTGATGAAGTATGAGCCCGACCTGGTGTGCATGCAGGAGTCGGCGACCGTGCCTACGTTCAAGCACTGCACCTCGAGCGCTGAGCAATGGGCGGAGTTGCAGAAAATCTATCCGTACATGAATACCGCCAACCAGACGTCGCTCAGCGTGATGTCGAAAACACCCATCCGGCTCATTTCATCGTATAAGAACGATGAATACTACTGCTACGCCATCTACGAGACCAAGGTGCAGGGCACACAGATGTTTGTGATCAACGCCCACTTGGAGTCGATCGGCCTCACGCCGTCCGACAAGAAAATCTACATGCAACTCACCTCCCCGTCGCAGAAAAAGTCGATAAAGGGCGTGCGCTCCAAACTGCTCACCAAGTTGAACCATGCCTTCACCAACCGCGCCTCCCAAGCGGAAGAACTGCGCCAGAAGGCCGACAGCCTCCACACGGCACACCCCGACGCCGAGATAATGATTTGCGGCGACTTCAACGACACGCCCTACTCCTACGCCTACCTC
>CAVAOU010000066.1:0-7831 GCA_963590085.1 Senegalimassilia sp.
CTATGCTTTCGAGCATGGTGATGTGCGCCATAGAGCCCAGCACATCGTAAGGCGCAAGATACAAGTCCATTTCGCGGTCGAGGCCCACGGTGTAGGTCTCCACGTCGTGGTTCACTTCCACGGATTTTTCCCAAAGTTTAGATGCCATAGTTCGCTATTATCGTTATTATGCTGCAAAAGTAATAATTTATTGCCAAAGTAGGCCTACAAAGCGCCCTTTGTCGACGGCAGTTCGTAGCGGAGCACATCGCGGCGCGAGGCTGCACGCAGCGACCGCGCGAGGGCTTTGAAGATGCCCTCTATCTTGTGGTGCTCGTTTGTGCCGTCGGCATGGATATAGAGGTTCATCGCGGCGGCATCGCTTAGGCTCTTGAAGAAGTGCAGGAACATCTCCGTGGGCATCTCGCCTATGCGCTCGCGCTTGAAGTCGGCTTCCCACACGAGCCACGGGCGCCCGCCGAAGTCGAGAGCCACGGTGCAGTCGCAGTCGTCCATCGGCAGCACGAAGCCGTAGCGCTCAATGCCGCGCTTGTCGCCGAGGGCGCGCCGCAGGGCCTCGCCGAGGGCGAGTGCGGTGTCCTCGATGGTGTGGTGCTCGTCCACGTAGAGGTCGCCTTTGGCCTTGATTGTGAGGTCGAAACCTGAGTGACGGCCAATCTGGTTGAGCATGTGGTCGAAAAATCCCAGGCCTGTAGAGATGTCGCATTTGCCGTGGCCGTCGAGGTCGATGCCCACGAAGATGTCGGTCTCCGCCGTGGCGCGGTGCACCTCAGCGGTGCGGCTGCCGCCGCGCAGGAAGTCGGCAATGCGGTCCCACGATTCAGCCACCAGGGCGCAACAGTCTGTCAGTCCGGCTTTTTCCACATCTTCCTTCCCTACTCCGTCGGTGCAAAGCAGGATGCCCTTGCAACCGAGATTTTTAGCCAACTGGATGTCGGTGAGGCGGTCGCCTATCACAAACGACGAAGCGAGGTCGTAGTCGCCGGTCATGTACTTTGTGAGCAGGGCTGTGCCAGGCTTGCGCGTAGGCTTGTGCTCGTGCTCAAACGTGCGGTCAATCACAATGTCGCTGAACGTTATGCCCTCGCCCTCAAATGCCTTGAGCATCTTTTCGTGGGGCGGCAGGAAGTCCTCCATCGGAAACGACTTTGTGCCGAGTCCGTCCTGATTGGTGACCATCACGAGTTCGTAGTCGAGCGTCGTGGCGATGAAATGCATGTTGCGAAACACCCCGGGGATGAATTCGAGTTTCTCCAGTGAGTCGAGTTGATAGTCGACGGGCGGCTCTACCACAAGGGTGCCGTCGCGGTCGATGAAGAGTATGCGTCGCTTATTTTCCATAATTTTCGAGTGCTGAAATCAGACTGTTGTTTTCTTCCCCCGTGCCCACCGAGAAGCGGAGACATCCCTTGCACAGCGCCACGCGGTTGCGGTTGCGCACCACGATGCCCTGCTGCTGCAGATAGGCGTAGATGGCGTCGGCGTCAGAGACGCGCACAAGCAGGAAGTTGGCGTCGGACGGAAACACCTTCTCCACGCAGGCAACCGCAGGCAGTGTCTTGGTCAGTCGGTCGCGCTCGGCGATAAGACTTGCCACCCACGCCTCAACCTGTGCCTTATTGCTGAGTCGGTCGATGGCGTAGCGCTGGGTGAGGAGATTGATGTTATAGGGATATTTCACCTTGTTGAAGATGTCGATAATCTCCTTCGAGGCGAATGCCGCGCCGAGGCGCACTGCCGCACTTGCCCAGGCCTTCGAGAGGGTCTGCATCACGATGAGGTTCGGATAGCGGTAGAGTTGTGTGGCCATGCTGCCCTTGGTGGAGAAGTCGATATATGCCTCGTCGACCACCACGATGCCGTTAAACCCGGCGCAGACGGCCTCGATGGCTTCGCGCGGGAAGGCATTGCCGGTAGGGTTGTTTGGCGAACATATCCACACAACCTTGGTGTTGGCATCGATCTTCTCGAAGATTTTCTCGATGTCGATGGTGAAGTCGGCTGTCAATGGCGCGCGGCGGTACTCGATGTCGTTGACCGCGGCGCAGACCTCATACATGCCGTAAGTGGGCTCGATGGCTACGACATTGTCGACGCCCGGGCGGCAGAACACTCGGTAGACCATGTCGATGCACTCGTCGCTGCCCACACCGAGAAATATCTGGTCGGCAACCACGCCGCGCTGCTGGCTGATGAGCCTTTTGACGTCGACCTGCAACGGGTCGGGATATCGGTTGTAGGGCGAGTTGTACGGGCTTTCGTTGGCGTCGAGCCAAGCCGACGCTTCGCCGCTGAACTCGTTGCGGGCGCAACTGTAGGGCTCAAGGTTATAAATGTTTTCCCTTACTATCTTTTTCAAATCCATAATCTTTCTTTACCTCCTATTTCTGCGCATTTACCTGCTCAATGCGTACTGTTGCTGCAAGTTTGTGAGCATCAAGGCTTTCGCCTTCGGCGAGGGTCTCAATCACGGGGCCGAGCGTGGCGATGCCTTGGGCTGTGATGCTTTGAAATGTTATCTTTTTCGTGAAACTGTCGATGTTCACACCGCTGTAGGCGTGGGCATAGCCGCTCGTGGGGAGCGTGTGGTTGGTGCCTGAGGCGTAGTCGCCGGCACTCTCGCAGGCGTATTGCCCGAGGAAGACGCTGCCGGCATTCTCCACCGCCGCGGCGAGGCGCTCGGCATCGGTGTGGTTGATGATGAGGTGCTCGGGGGCGTATTGGTTTGCCACGGCCATCATCTCGTCGTCGTTGTCGGCCACAATGATGCTGCTCTTCGACAGCGACTGCTTGATGTGGTCCTGACGGGGCAAGCGCTCGAGCAGGGTGTTGACCTCCGTTGCCACGGCTGAGGCAAGGCGGGCGCTTGTGGTCACGAGTATCGACTGGCTGTCTGGGCCGTGCTCCGACTGCGACAGGAAGTCGGCAGCGACAAACGTCGGGTTGGCTGCGTCGTCGGCAACAATCATCACCTCCGACGGACCGGCGGGCATGTCGATTGCCACGTCGCTCACCTGGGCGAGTTGCTTTGCCACCATGACGAAGCGGTTGCCGGGACCGAAAATCTTGTTGACGCGCGGCAAGGTGGCGGTGCCGTAGGTCATTGCGGCGATGGCTTGTGCGCCGCCTACCTTATACACCTTGCCTACGCCTGCCAGGCGCGCTGCCACGAGGATTGCGGGGTTGATTTTGCCGTCCTTGCCGGGAGGGGTGCAGAGCACCACGTTGGCGCAGCCTGCAATGTTGGCTGGCACGGCGAGCATCAGCACCGTGGAGAACAGCGGAGCGTTGCCACCAGGCACATAGAGGCCTACGTTGCGGATGGCTACGGCCTTTTGGCGGCACACCACGCCAGGTGTGGTCTCTACCTCAATGGGGGTCATCATCTGTGCGGCGTGAAACTTGCGTATGTTGCTTTCTGCCACCTTGATAGCAGCCTTGAGGCGGGTGTCGACAAGGCGTTCGGCCTCGTCAAACTCGTCTTCGCTTACCGTGAGGTCGGCGAGCGACGGGCAGTCGAAGCGGCGCTCCAACTCAAACAGGGCTTCGTCGCCGCGCTGCTTCACCTCGTCCATGATGCCGCGCACGGTGTCGGCAATGTCGTCCACGCCCTTGGCGTTGCGGCGGAGCAACTGCTGAAGGGTGGCGGCATCGGGATTCTTGTATATGCTGATTTCCATTGTTGCAGACTTTTTTCTTACAATACCATTTTTTCGATGTTGAGCACGAGAATGCCCTCTGCGCCGGCGGCTTTCAGACGGTTGATTATCTCCCAGAAAAATTTCTCCTCAAGCACGGTGTGGACTGAACACCAGTTGTTGTCGGCAAGTGGCAGAATCGTAGGACTCTTGATGCCCGGCAGAATCTCGAGCACGGTGTCGAGGCGCTCGCGCGGCACGTTCATCAGGATATACTTCTTGCCTTGCGCGGCCTTGACCGCCTCAAAGCGGAACAGGAGTTCGTCGAGCACCTCCTGCTTCTCTGCGTCGAGGGTCTTGCCGCCGATAAGCACGGCTTCGGAGTCGACCACCTTTTCCACCTCCTTGAGGTTGTTGCTCACCAGAGTGCTGCCCGACGACACGATGTCGAAGATGGCATCGGCGAGTCCGATGCTCGGCGCAATCTCCACCGAACCGCTGATTTCGTGGAGTTCGGCAGTGATGCCCTGCTCGGCGAAAAATTTCTTGAGGATAACGGGATAGGACGTGGCGATTTTCTTGCCGTTGAACCATGAGATGTCTTTATAGTCGGCTGTGTTGGGCACAGCCAGCGAGATGCGGCAACGGCTGAAGCCGAGGCGCTTGATTATCTCCACGTCGCGCTGCTTCTCCATCACCTCGTTGTAGCCCACAATGCCGAGGTCGGCAGTACCGGTGGCAACGGAGTCGGGGATGTCGTCGTCGCGAAGAAAGAGGAGTTCTACAGGAAAGTTACGGCTCGGCACGAGCAGCGAGCGCTTCACGGCCGCGAGTTTGATGCCGGCCTCCGAAAGGAGTTCCATCGTTTCGTCGTAGAGGCGGCCTTTTGATTGTACAGCAATTCGTAGCATATTGTAAAAAATTTATTATTGTCGGGGGTTGATAAAAAAAGAAACCGGTCACACTCGGAAGAGGCAACCGGTTTCGTAGTCAATCATATATGAAACTTACGCAATAGCCAATCGGCCAACCTCTTCTGACGAATGGACGGCGTGATGATGATGATGTGTAAGTTGCATAGTTAGCATAAAGTGTTTATTTGTTTGCAAAGGTACGTATAATCTTTAATTATGCAAGCAAATTATTGCATTTTGTTGCAAATTTTTAAATCTGTTGGGCGGGCTCGGGCTCTTCAGCGCCTTCCTCGTTGAGTTCGATTTCCTCGTCGGGAATCTCGATGAGGTCGGGGTTCGTACTGTCGTTGAATGTGGTGTCGACAGGCTCAACATAGCCTTGGCAGTTATACGGACGCGACACGGCGAACGGCGCCTTGTCGGGTATCTTGCCGCGGTATTTCGCCAGTTGCGGGTCGCGGAGCACCTTCTCCATGAAGTAGCCGAACACAGGGAGGGCTGTGTGGCTGCCTTGTCCCATGCGGCCGCTACGGAAATGTACGCTGCGGTATTCGCCGCCTACCCAGCAACCTGCCACGAGGTTCTTGGTCACGCCCACATACCAGCCGTCGCTGTTGTTGGACGTCGTACCGGTCTTGCCGCCGAAGTTGGTGTCGAAATGGTGGATGTCGTAGCCCCACAAAGCCTGCGAGGTACCGCCTGGCTCAGTCATTCCGGCAAGCAGCATCTGCTGCATCAGGAATGCCGACTCTTCGGTGATCGCCTGACGGTTTTCAGGCTCTGCCTCGTAGAGCACCTTGCCGTTTTTGTCCTCGATGCGGGTAACAAATTCCGGCGGGTTGTGGCGGCCGTTGTTCATCACGGTGCAGTATGCGTCGACAAGTTCGAGCAGCGTCACGTCGTTAGAGCCGAGAGCCATTGCCGGCGTCTGCTTCTGAGGCGACTGCACACCCAGGTTGCGTGTCACTTCAGCCACACGAGCAAGTCCCACCTCGTTTGCCACGGCTACGGCCACGGAGTTGATGGAGTTGGAGAACGCGTGCTTGAGCGACATCGCTCCGCCGGTGTAGTATCCGTTGGCGTTGCGCGGAGCCCATTTTGTAGGCTTGCCTTCGCTGTCGTAGGCATCATATTGCTTCCATTCGTCCACACGGTCGTCGCACGGGCCGAGGCCGGCTTCCATAGCGGCGGTGTAGACACAGAGTTTGAATGTTGATCCAGGCTGACGCTCGGCCGTAACCTTGTCATATTGCCAGTGGTTGTAGTCGATGTCGCCCACCCAAGCCTTGATGGCGCCCGTTTCGGGCTCCATGGCGAGGAACGCGCAGTGCATAAACCTTACCATATAGCGGATTGAGTCCATCGAACTCATCATCTCCTGGCGCACATGGTCGGGCGACGCATAGTCGAAGAGTTTCACGCGGTGAGGCAGGTTCATGTAGTAGTTAACCGAGTCGGGGTTGTCGGGATAGCGCGCAGAGAGTTGCTTGTAGTAGTCGGTGCGCTTTGCAATGTCCTCGATAAATCCTTTCTTCTCCTGGCGGTTCTCGTCGCGCCACGGGTTCTCGTTGCCCCAGTCTCCCTTGAAGTTGCGCTGCACTTGCTGCATGTGCTTCAGCACAGCCTCCTCGGCATAAGTCTGCATGCGCGAGTCGATGGTGGTGTAGATGCGCAGGCCGTCGCCATAGAGGTCGATGTCGTTGTCCTTACACCAGCCTTTCTGCAACTCGTCAGCGAGCACGTCGCGGAAATAGGGCGCGCGGCCGTCGGTTGGCTTCACAGGGCTGTAGTTGAGTTTCAGGGGTATCTCGCTCAGCGAGTCGTACTGCTCACGGGTGATGAAGCGCTTGCGCAACAGGTTGCTCAGCACCACATTGCGGCGACTCTTGCTGTTCTTAGGATTGATGCGGGGGTTATAGGTCGTGGTAGCCTTGAGCATGCCCACGAGCACTGCCGACTCCTCAACCTTGAGTTTTGCCGGAGTGGTGTTGAAATATGTCTTTGCGGCGGTGCGGATGCCGAACGAGTTACTGCCGAAGTCCACGGTGTTGAGATACATCGTGAGGATTTCCTTCTTGGAGTAGAACATCTCAAGTTTTACGGCGGTGACCCATTCCTTGGTCTTCATCACGAGAAGGCGCACGCCAGGGATGAAGCCAGTGAGGCCAGTGGAGTACTCCGTGCGGGTGCGGAACATGTTCTTGACCAACTGCTGCGTAATCGTACTTGCGCCGCGGGCTTCGTGGTGCAGAGCCATGTCCTTGACGGCGGCTACGACGCCCTGGAAGTCGATGCCGAAATGGCTGTAGAAGCGCTCATCCTCAGTCGAGATGAGGGCGTTGACGAGCATCGGCGAGATTTCGTCGTATTCCACAGGGATGCGGTTTTCGCGATAGTAGCGGCCGAGCACTTTGCCGTCGGCGCTATACACGATTGAGGCTTCTTCCTGCTTCGGGTGCGAGATGTCGTGCAGACTTGGCGAGCGGCCGAACAGCCACAGGAAGTTGATGTCGACCATTATGAGGTACAGGATGAATGCCACAATGAAGGTGGCAATAGCGATTCCTATTTTTCCATACCAACGCGCGCTCTTGTATGTGCGCTTGTACCATTTCCAGAATTTGACGCAACCGCGCCAAATGTAGCGGAGCAGCACCATTATGCGGTTGAGCAACCCCTTGAGAAAATTTGGTTTCATCCAGTTTTGAATTAATTCTCTGCAAATGTAATGCAAGCCGTTGGATAATCGGCTCACGACGGGCTGAAAAAATGTTGCAGGGGCGGATTTTGTTGCAAATCGCAGTCTATTTCTCGAGCAGAGCGCTACCCATCTCAGCGTTGGGCTCGGTGTCGAGCATCACGTCGATGTTGCTGCGGTCGATGTCGCACTTGGCAAATGCCTCCTTTCCGTCGAGGCCATTGAACCGCACGATGAATCCCTTGAGGGAAGAGTCGGCAAGGTATCGGGAGATGTCGAACGAGGCAATGCCTACGAAACTGGTCAGCGCTGTGTTGCCGTTAAGGCCGTGGCGCAGTTCCAGATACTGATAGCCGTCTTCCTTCTGCTTGGGACTGTCGACCGTGACAAGATCCATGTTGTGGATGTAGGTGCCACTGGTCATGATAATATATTGGATGTTGAGAAAGTTTCGCGAGGTCCAGATGCGGAGTGCATCTACGGGGTCGTCGGCTGTGTCGCTGCTGGCGGCGGTGATTTGCTTCACGAGCACGGGATAGGCGTAAGTCACATTGACGGAGCCGACGTAGGGCACATGAGTG
>CAVAOU010000067.1:0-7809 GCA_963590085.1 Senegalimassilia sp.
CAGATTGCCAACATCGTGGCCTACGACAAGGAAGTGCGCCAGCGCATCGACAAGGCCATCAACATCAACGAGGTGTGCGACGTCAACCCGTTTGGCGTGGCGGCCACCATCGCTGCCTACAACGAGGGCGAGGAGTGGCTCTCGCAACTAATTGGCTATCTCGGTGAGAACTACCGCGTTATGAAGGAATATTGCGACGAGCATCTACCAGAATTTCCATTGGCTAAACTCGAGGGTACCTACCTCGTGTGGATGGATTGCAGTGCGCTCAAGAAGCAATCGTCATTCGTCATTGAGGACGAACTGCGCGACAATGCCAAGTTGTGGCTCAACGCGGGCTTGATGTACGGCATTGAGGGCGAGAAGTTTATGCGCTGGAACATTGCGTGCCCGCGCTCGCAGATGCTTGAAGGCCTTAGCCGCTTCAATGCCTACGTCACTGAAACCTTCCGAAAACAGTAAGGGGAAAATCAATGGTTAAAATATATTAAATGGTAGGCTGCTAATCTGGCAGCCTTTTGTATTCTGCAAACTATTTTTTATCTTGCACTTACTAAATTTATAGCTTTCTCAAAAGGAAACACTTCGCTTTTGCGAACAATTTTTTACGGATAATCAAACCTAAGAAAAAAACATGGATATGAAGAAAATTTATTTCATCATCACGCTCTTCTTGGCAATAGCAATGGGAGTCAATGCTCAGACTCAAGTTGAAATCAAGCAACTCATTGAAAAGGCTAATGCCGGTGACGCTAAAGCACAGACAGATTTAGGTAATCGCTATTACAATGGAGAAGGAGTGCCCAAAGATCTTACCGAGGCAGTGAAGTGGTTCAGAAAGTCGGCTGAGCAAGGGAATGCACAGGCTCAATATAACTTAGGCAATTGCTTATACAATGGTCGAGGGGTAATTAAGAATTATGAAGAAGCTGTTAAATGGTATAGAAAGGCGGCCGAGCAAGGGTACGCAGGCGCGCAATGTGACCTGGGTGTTTGCTTCTACTTTGGACAAGGAGTGACTAAAGATTTTGCCGAATCGGCGAAGTGGAATCGCAAGGCTGCAGAGCAGGGGCATGTAAAAGCGCAACTAAACCTAGCCCTTTGCTACTTCAATGGCGAAGGCGTGACCAAAGATTTAACAGAGGCGGTGAAGTGGTTCAGAAAGGCTGCTGAGCAAGGGAATGCACAGGCGCAATATAACCTAGGTGTTTGCTTCCACCTTGGACAAGGAGTGACTAATGATTTTGCCGAAGCGGCGAAGTGGTACAGAAAGGCTGCTGAACAGGGGCGTGCTGATGCGCAATATAACCTAGGTGTTTGTTATTATTTTGGTGTAGGAGTGGAACAAGACGATGCCGAAGCTATAAAATGGTATAAAGCAGCGGCAGCACAAGGGCACAAGGAAGCGCAACATGCCCTCAACCAATTTTAGCAAATCATTTGTACGGGTTAACTATTTAGCATTAAAAACACGGATATGAAGAAAATTTATTTCATCATCACGCTCTTCCTGGCAATAGTAATGGGAGTCAATGCAGAGGATCAAGACGACTATATCAAGCAACTCATTGAGAAGGCTAATGCTGGAGACACTCACGCTCAGACAGATTTAGGCTATTGCTACGATTACGGTGACGGTGTGGCCAAAGATTTAACTGAAGCGGTGAAGTGGTACAGAAAGGCTGCTAATCAAGGAGATGTGGCAGCGCAATATAATCTCGGAAATTGTTACTACACTGGCGAGGGTGTGCCCCAAGATTTTGCCGAAGCGGCGAAGTGGTTCAGACTGTCGGCTGAGCAGGGGTATGCCGATGCGCAATATAACCTCGGCATTTGCTGCTACTTCGGCTATGGGGAGAATAAAGATCTTACAGAAGCGGTGGAGTGGTACAGAAAGTCGGCTGAACAAGGAAATTCGCGGGCGCAATTTAGTCTGGGCAATCGCTATTACAATGGCGAAGGAGTAACCAAAAATCTTGTCGAAGCGGCGAAGTGGTACAGAAAGTCGGCTGAACAGGGTTACGTGTATGCACAATATAACTTAGGCTATTGCTATTATTCCGGCCAGGGAGTTGCGAAAGACGTGGCCGCAGCAATAAAATGGTATAAAGCTGCGGCAGCACAAGGATTTGAGAAAGCACAGAATGCCCTCAACCAATTGCAGTAAAACAAATGGCGGCTATTGAAACCTGATGCAGACGGGGCGGGGGAGGTTGATGTCCTGGCAGGTGTCGGTCAGTTGGCCTGTTTCGGGGTCGATGGCGAAGACTTGGATGCAGTCGCTGTCGCGGCAGGCGCAGAGCAGGAAGCGTCCGTTGGGCGTGATGGCGAAGTTGCGCGGGTGGCGTCCTGTGGGCTGGTTGCCAGCATATTTCAGCAGTCCGTTGTTTTGGTCGACGCTGAAGATGGTGATTCCGTCGCAGCGCAGGCGATTGGAGGCGTAGAGGAAGCGGCCGTCGGGCGACAGGTGGATGTCGGCGCTACCGCGGCCTTGGAGGTTGTCGCAGCGCACGGTCTGCTGCTCGGATAGATGGCCGTTGCTGTAGGCAAACACGATTACATCGCCCGACAGTTCGGTGATGAGGTAGGCGTGGCGGCCGTCGGCGTCGAAGGTGATGTGGCGCGGACCTGAGCCAGCCTTGACGTGGGCGGTTTCTACAATCAAGAGTTGGCTGGTGGCTTCGTCGACGGCGAGCGTGTAGATGCAGTCGTTGCCGAGGTCGCAGGCAAGCAGGTAGCGGCCGTCGGGCGCAGGCATCACGCAGTGCAGGTGAGCCGATTGCTGGCGCACTTTGTCGGGCGCGGGACCGATCAGCGGAAAGTCGAGGCGGTTGGTCATGTTGGTGAATCCGCCGCCGTTGTCAATAAAAAATTCTGTGATGCTGCCGCCTGTATAGTTGGCGGAAAACACGTGGTGCCCGTCGGTCGACAGGTTGCACGGGGCTTTGCCCTCGGTGGGCAGGGTGTTGATGCGCTCGAGAGGCTTGTCGATACCATTGTAGCGGAACGCCACAACCGCGTCTGCGTCGGTGCCCGACTCGTCGACGGCGTAGACGTTGCTGCCGTCCTTCGAGAAGATTACAAACGAAGGGTTGGTAGCCTCCGTCGTTGCGGTGAGTTCGGCAACGCCTGTTTCCTGGTTGAAGCGGTAACTGTAAATGCCGGCGCTTGTAGTGTCGGTGTATGTGCCCACGAGCATCGGGAGCCATGGCTGTGAGGAGATGGCGGCAAGGTCCATCAGAGCCATTGTTGATAGTCCACAGAGAGTTATTGACATCGTTTCTGAATTTTTTTGTTGTAGGTAAAATTACACATTATCTCGCAATTCACTGCTCACCGTCGGCGTAAAAAAGCAGGCGGCGGCATCAGATGGTTGATGTCGCCGCCGTGTTGGTGTATGTGCAGGGTATGCGTTAGTCGTTCATTGTGAGCAGGAGTTCTTCGTTGCTGCGGGTCTTCTCCATGCGATCCTTGATGAATTCCATCGCTTCGATCGGTGTGCGGTCGGAGAGGAAGCGGCGGAGAATCCACATGCGGTTGATGGTGTCCTGGTTGAGCAGCAGGTCGTCGCGGCGTGTGCTCGACGAGATGATGTCGACGGCAGGGAAGATGCGCTTGTTCGACAACTTGCGGTCGAGTTGCAGTTCCATGTTGCCCGTACCCTTGAACTCCTCGAAAATCACTTCGTCCATCTTCGAACCAGTCTCGATCAGCGCCGTGGCGATGATTGTGAGCGAGCCGCCGTTCTCGATGTTGCGGGCAGCGCCGAAGAATCGTTTAGGCTTCTGGAGCGCGTTGGCGTCGACACCGCCGGTGAGGATTTTGCCCGATGCCGGCGACACGGTGTTGTAGGCGCGGGCGAGGCGGGTGATGGAGTCGAGCAGGATGACCACGTCGTGGCCGCACTCAACCATGCGTTTTGCCTTTTCGAGCACGAGGCCTGCAATCTTCACGTGGCGCTCTGCCGGTTCGTCGAAGGTTGAGGCGATGACCTCGGCGTTTACGCTGCGGGCCATGTCGGTCACTTCCTCAGGACGCTCGTCGATGAGGAGGATGATCATATAGGTTTCCGGATGGTTTTCGGAGATGGCGTTGGCAATGTCCTTGAGGAGGATTGTCTTACCGGTCTTTGGCGGAGCCACAATCAAGCCGCGCTGGCCTTTGCCGATGGGCGAGAACATGTCGACGATGCGGGTCGAGATGTTGCAGGTCTTTGGGCTTGAGGTGAGGTCGAACTTCTCGTCGGGGAACAGCGGCACGAGGTGCTCAAACGGCACGCGGTCGCGCACGAACTCGGTGGTGCGGCCGTTGATGGAGTCGACGCTGCAGAGAGGGAAGAACTTTTCGCCCTCTTTCGGCGGACGGATTGAGCCTTCCACCACGTCGCCCGTCTTGAGTCCGTTTTGCTTGATTTGCGACTGCGACACGTAGATGTCGTCGGGCGACGACAGGTAGTTGTAGTCCGACGAGCGGAGAAATCCGTAGCCGTCGGGCATCACTTCAAGCACGCCCACGCCCTTGATGATGCCGTCGAAGTCGTAGAGCGGCTGTTGCGGCTGTTGGCGTTGCTGCTTGTTGTTGCGCTGTTGCTGTTGCTGCTGTTGGCGGCGGTTGCCTTTTTGGTTCTTTTGCTGTTGTTGTTGCTGCTGAGGCTGCTGTTGTTGCTGGCGTGGCTCGTTCTGCTGCGGAGCAGGCTCGCCGTTGTCGGCCTGTTGCTGTTGCTGGCGCTGTGAGCGCGGCACGAACTTCTGCGCGCCGTTGCTGAACGGGAAGAACGAACTGAAACCATTGTCGGGCTTCTTTGCCGGCTCGGCTTTAGCCTCAAGCGCTTCTGCCTGCTCAGCCGGTGCTGCTGCAGGTTCTGCCGCTGGCGCTTCATTCTGCTCGGCTGCTTCGGCCTTTGCCGGTGCTTCCTCGGCTGCCGGAGCGTCGAAGATTGTCAGTTCGGTAGGCTGCTGAGCCTCGGCTGCGGGTGCTTCTGCGGGAGCGGCGGGAGCCGAGGCGGCAACTGATGCTGCCTCTTCTGCTGGCTTGGCTTTAGCCTCTTTCTTCTTCGCGGTGCGCTTCTGCGCAGGCTTCTTGGCTTCGGCCTTCTTCTTGGTGTCGGCATTGTCGGTGGGAGCCGCTTCGGCGGCTACGGTGTCGTCCTGCTTCTTTTCAGCCTTTTTGGCAGCCTTTGCTGCAGGCTTTTCTTCTTTTTCTTTTGCAGGCTTTTCGGCAGGTTGCTTTTTCGCTCTGCCTTTGCTCTTTTTTGCCTCCACCTTCGAAGCCGACTCCTTGGCACGGTTGATGGCCTGCTCGTCGAGGATGGTGAAAATCAAGTCTTGGGTGGCCATTTTGTCGGCCTTCTTGATGTCGAATGTTTTGGCAATTTCTTGCAGCTGTTCAGGAGTTGCTGCATTTAATTCCTGTAAATTGTACATATCGTGTATGTTGAATGTTGCGATAATGAATTAGCGTCTGGATTGCAGATGCTACGTCTCAGAATTGTTTTCTTTGAAAAATTGTAGGGTGTGCGATTATCGGCGGCTAATGGATTGTAAGTGAGGGTGCCGCCCTTAATCCAATGCAAAGATAAGGCGAAATTTTCAAATCGCAAAAAAACAATACATTAAATTTCAACTATTCGCCGTATTCTTCGAGGTAGGCTTCGCAGGCGGCGCGGAGTTCGTCGTACCACTCTTTGCCGAAGCGGCGAGTGAGCGGCCCTTCGAGGAATTGGTAGAGGCGCACGTGGTTTTTGCGTCCCATCACTTCCGCTGCTTTGCAGATTTTCCAGCGATGATAGTTCACTGCCGTGAAGTCGGGAAACTCCTGCAGGCGAGCAGGGTAGAGGTGGCAGGAGATGGGCTTGTAGAAGTCGGTCTTGCCGGCGCGGTAGGCTTTCTCGATGGCGCAGAGACACATGCCGTTGTTGCCGTAGCAGGTGAACACGCAGTTGCGGCCGTTGACAATAGATGTTACGAGGTCGCCCTCTTCGTCGACGTAGCCCACGCCCTGCTCCTCAATCACCTGTTTGGCTTGCGGAAGGAGGTCGTCCCACACGATGGGGAGGATTTCCTTGATTTTGCGGTATTCTTCCTTAGTGATAGGAGCACCGGCGTCGCCTTCGATGCAACATTCGCCAAGACATTTGTCGAGGTCGCAGCAGAAAAACTGCTCGATGAGGTCAAGACTGACCAATGCGTTCCCAATTTCCAGCATAGTTACTTCTTCTGTTTCCATTTTGTCTGCGAAATTACTCCATTTAGGCTTTAAATGCAAATCGGTCGTTAAATTGTGTTTTAAAACATGCAAAAAAAATAGCCTGAAAACGGCGGAAATTGCTATTTTTACCACGCAAAATTCTAAACTATTAAAGCCCTTTTTTGATACTATGGTGTTAACTGTAATTATTGTAACCGTCTTTCTCATCGGATATGCTTGCATAGCATTGGAAAGCGGTTTGAAAATCAACAAGACGGCGACCGCCTTGCTGATGTGTGTAGTCTGTTGGTCGCTTTATATGGTGGGTTGTTTCGACTATGTGTCGGAGTTTCATGCCGAGGATTTCACGAGGTTTTTTGAGGCTTTCCATCTTGACGATTCCGTTGAGGCCGCCCGCCAGTTTGTTACTCAGAGCATTCTGCTTAGCCATCTTGGCGACGCCTGCGAAATCCTGTTCTTCCTGATGGGAGCGATGACCATTGTTGAGGTGGTCGACTCCAACGGCGGTTTCGTGTTTGTGCGCGACCGATTGCGCACCTCGGGCAAGCGTTCGCTGCTGTGGCGCATCGTGCTGATCACGTTTATCCTGTCGGCAGTGCTCGACAACCTCACCACGAGCATCGTGATGATCATGGTGCTGCGCAAACTCGTGCAGGAGCGCAACGACCGCATGATCTACGCCTCGCTTATCATTCTTGCTGCCAACAGTGGCGGCGCGTTCTCTCCGATTGGCGACGTGACCACCATCATGCTGTGGATTAAGGGCAACATCACGTCGATTGGCGTGATTAAGGAGGTGTTCCTTCCAGCATTGGTTTCGATTGCGGTGCCAACGTTCCTGCTGCAGTACAAACTCAAAGGTAAGTTGGAGAAGAGCAACGACAGCGAGGATTTCTCCACATCGGCGCTTAGCCATGCACAGCGTGTGGCGGTGTTTATTGTGGGCGTTGGCGGCTTGATGTTTGTGCCGTTCTTCCGCACCCTCACTGGTCTGCCTCCGTTTATGGGCATCCTCTTCGTGCTTGGCGTGCTTTGGGTGATGACAGAAATATTCCTGCGTGAGGCTCACGAACTTGAGGGCACACTGACCGAACGCGTGTCGAAAATCTTGCATAAGATTGACCTTTCCACAATACTTTTCTTCCTCGGCATCCTGATGGCTGTGTCGGCATTGAGCGAAATCGGTGTGCTGTCGAGTTTCGGCAAATGGCTTGAGAATGCTACCGACGGCAACGCTTATCTGGTTACAGGCGTTATCGGCGTGGTTTCTTCGATTGTCGACAATGTGCCGTTGGTTGCAGGCTGCATGGGCATGTACGGCATTGCTCCGACGGCTGCAGCGGCTGCCGACCCTGAATTGCTGATGTTTGTTCAGGACGGACAGTTCTGGCAGTTGCTTGCCTACTGTGCGGGCGTTGGCGGAAGTATGCTCATCATCGGCAGCGCTGCCGGTGTGGTGGTTATGGGTCTCGAGAAGATATCTTTCGGATGGTATATGCGCCACATTTCCTTGATGTGTTTCGTCGGCTATCTTGCTGGCATCCTGGTGTACTGGCTTGAGCGCACATTCATCTTTGTTTAGAAACAAGGCTGAAAAGCCAC
>CAVAOU010000068.1:0-7800 GCA_963590085.1 Senegalimassilia sp.
TCATCGGCATTAATATTTCGCCATATTCCTCTCCGTCAACATAAAAGCCAAAATCAACTTTTTTTACGACTTTAAGTTCATTGTAGTTTCCGATTTTTATCATATCTTTACGAAAAATATAATGCTAATATCGGCATAAATTTTAAATCTAGCATAATGATTAAATCAAATTTTTGCTCATTTCGGAAATTTAGAGCACCTGCAATTCTATTGGTACTATTGGCGATTGTAATGACTGCCACATCTTCGTGTAGCCACAACGGCTCCACCGCAAGCAAAGGAAACACCATTGCACTCCAAATGGATTCTATCCTGATTCAAGATTCACTGACCGACCAAAACGGCATAAAGATAACCATGTCCTATGCAATTTCTTATCCCAAAAGCATAAAGGACTCGAAGGCCGAAACTGCTAAGTTTTCGAAATTGCTGGCTAAACTATGGTTCAGCAACGACAGCCTCGATTTGGCAAAAAGCGCCGATGCCGCCCTCTCCGAAGGATTGAAGGCATACTCATCGTCATCGATTATCAACGCTGAAGATATACAGGATGAAGATGTGGCAAAAATATCGAGATACGACATCGACCAGAACATCGAGATGATATACCACAATTGCGATTTGGCCATATTCAAGAAAAGTTCGACAACAAAGAAAGACGGCAAGGCATCGTTGTCAAACAATTCATTCTTCACAATCGATTTGTCCACAATCAAGCCAGTAACTTTGACCGACATTTTCGATGAAAGCAATTTCCCGACAATCAACGAAGCATTGAAAAAGCAATTGTTGACCAAAAACAACTGCAGCAATTCCGATCAACTTGCCGAGGTCGGCTATTTCAACATCGACAATCTGTCGATCAACGACAACTTCACGATTGACGAGACCGGCATAAGTTTCCACTACAACCCATTGGAAATAGCGTGCTATGCTGTTGGTGAAGTAGTCATAACCCTCCCGTTTGAAGACATCAAGGAGTCAATCAAAACCGACTCCCCTATTTGCCGATTGATAAAACAGTAACGACATGGACTTGATACTAAAATACTTCCCGCACCTGACACCGACACAAATTGAACAATTCAAGGCATTGGGTCCGCTTTATGCCGATTGGAACCAAAAAATCAATGTGATTTCGCGCAAGGACATCGACAATCTTTACCCCAACCACATTCTGCATTCTTTGGGCATTGCAAAATTCACCGATTTCAAAGACGGCTCACAGATACTGGACATCGGAACAGGTGGCGGTTTTCCAGGTATCCCATTGGCTATAATGTTCCCCAACGTGCGGTTTCTTTTAGTTGACCGCACAGGGAAGAAAATCAAAGTGGCTACAGCCATTGCCCAAGAAATAGGGCTGACCAACGTGGAACTGCGCCAGGCTGACGTTGCAGAAATCAAAGAAACATTCGACTTTGCCGTTTCGCGGGCGGTGATGGAACTGCCTCAATTGGCCGCATTGGCAAAAAAGCACATCAAAAAGGAATGCATCAACAGCATACCCAACGGACTGATTTGCCTGAAGGGTGGCGACCTTCAAAATGAGTTGAAGCCATTCGGTGCTAATTCAATTGAGACTAATTTGTCAACATATTTCGATGAAGAATTCTTCGAAACGAAGAAAGTAGTCTACGTAAGCCTATGAAAATACAGGTTTTTACAGTCAATCCTTTTGGTGAGAACACCTACATTGTGTGGAACGAGTCGTCCAAGAACGCTGCAATAATCGACCCCGGTTGTTGCGATAGCCGTGAACGCGATGCAATAAAAAATTTCATTTCAGAAGAAGGCTTGAACATTAAGCATCTGCTAAACACGCACATGCACATCGACCATTCGGCGGGCAACAATTTTATAGAGAAGGAATACGGTGTAAAGACCACTTGCAACCTCGGCGACCAACCATTGGCCGACATGGCAACCCAACAAGCACAAATGTTCGGATTTCCTTACGATGGCGGCAAAACCACCATCAGCAACAATGTCATTAACGGAGACACTCTTAAGGTAGCCGATTGTGAGTGCATAGTACTGCAAGTGCCCGGTCATTCCAAAGGGCACGTCGCCTACTACTTTCCAACAGAAGGCGTAGTGTTTTCGGGAGATGCGCTGTTCAAGATGAGCATCGGACGAACAGACCTGCCAGGAGGCGACTATCAGGAGTTGATAGAAAGCATTGAGGAGAAACTGCTAACATTGCCAAGAGAAACGGCTGTACTTACTGGCCATGGGCCAAGCACTACAATCGGCTTCGAACAGACCAACAACCCTTACCTGTAACCTCATTTCTGCAGATTATGCCGCTGCCATCATTTCCATTATGATTGGGCGGACACCGCTCACAAAGCACTCTATGGCGATTACCATAAGAATCAAGCCCATCAAACGCATCATCACATTGTTGCCAGTCTCGCCTATAATCTCGACCAAGCGCGTTGACGCTTTCAAAATCAGGTAGGCAATCAGGAACACCACTGCAATAACCGAAACCAAGCCAACTGCATAAAGAGGCGTCTTGGCATCTTCCATAAGCACAATGCCGTTTGCAATGCCGCCCGGACCGCAAAGCATCGGAATGGCAAGCGGCGTTATAGTAATGTCGTCGGCATACTCCTTAATCTCGTTGTCGGTAAGTTTCATCCCTGTGAACTTCGCCTGAAGCATGTCCCAACCAATCTTGAAAATCACGATACCGCCAGCAATACGGAAACCGTTGGTTGAAAGGCCGAATAGCATAAAGATAAAACGACCGAAAATCGTGAACGAGACGAGCGTGAGAAACGCCACGATAGTTGACTTCTTGACAATCTTCTTCCGCTGCTCATCGCTCAGGCTCTGAGTCATGGTCAAGAACACAGGCATCGTTCCCAATGGATTTATAAGGGTAAAGAACGATGTGAAACAAAGTAGTAAATAGGTAAAAAATTCGCCGTCCATACTTAGTTTAAAAAACGATGGCAGAGTTTTGTATCCTCTGCCATCTTATGAATCCACATCAAAGAGTGCGCTGAAACTCCGATAGACAGGATTTGAGTTTTCCGTCTCCTTTGTAATCCTCCGGTCAAAGACATCCATACGGATTGAGGCCCGCCATTAGAGAAAGAAAATGTCTCGGTATTTCAATAAAATTTGATGAGTTTCCCAATCTGCTTTGATGTGGTATAAATCTCTTTCTCTATTGCAAATTTAATTCAAATATTCGATTCCACCAACTTTTCAGGCAATAAAAAAGGCCTCACTTTTGTGAGACCTTTTCTTTATTTTGCAAACAAAATTATGCGTTCTTTACTTTGTCAACGATAGCCTTGAAAGCGGCAGGGTTGTTAACAGCGAGGTCAGCGAGCACCTTACGGTTAATTTCGATGCCAGCCTTGTGGATAAGGCCCATCAATTTAGAATATGACAAATCCTCCAAGCGAGCTGCAGCGTTGATTCTCTGAATCCACAATGCACGGAAATTGCGTTTTTTGTTCTTACGGTCACGATAAGCGTAAGTCAAACCTTTTTCCCAAGTGTTCTTGGCAACGGTCCACACGTTTTTGCGGCAACCATAATAACCTCTTGTGAGTTTGAGAATTCTTTTTCTTTTAGCTCTTGATGCTACGTGATTTACTGATCTTGGCATTTTTTCTTAAATTTTTGAATGTCAGCGGCATTTCTGCTCTTTGGGCTAAACATTCGGTTAATAAAAATATAAAATGTTGTAATTAAAAGTGCGTTACTTTCCTAAAGTTGACAATTAGCGGATAGCGAGCAAATCGCGAACGTTGCGAGTGTCGGCTGCTGTCAAAGTAGCAAAGTGACCGAGGTTTCTTTTCTGCTTCTTAGTCTTCTTTGTGAGAATGTGACTTTTGTAAGCATGTTTTCTTTTAATCTTTCCTGATCCGGTAAGGGCGAACCTCTTTTTGGCACCGGAATTAGTCTTAACCTTTGGCATTTTTTTTCTTTTTAAATTACTATTTTACTTATTGCTTAATGCTCTATTTTTTCTTTGGGGTTAGCATGATAATCATGCGCTTGCCCTCCAACACTGGCATTTGCTCTACCTTGCCGTATTCTTCCAAATCGTTGGCAAAGCGAAGAAGCAACACCTCTCCTTGTTCTTTAAACAAAATCGAGCGACCTCTAAAGAACACGTATGCCTTGACTTTTGCGCCTTCCTGCAAGAAGCCCATAGCATGCTTCAGTTTAAAGTTGTAGTCATGGTCATCGGTCTGAGGTCCGAAACGAATCTCCTTCACGACAACTTTTGTTGACTTCGCCTTCTGTTCTTTTGCTCTTTTCTTCTGTTGATACAAGAACTTCTGGTAATCAAGCACCCTACATACAGGTGGCTCTGCATTAGGCGAAATCTCGATGAGGTCTAGTTCAAGTTCTTCCGCTATCTGCAATGCCTTGTGAAGAGTATATACTCCTTGCTCTACGTTGTCACCGACCAAACGAACTTCTTTTGCACGAATCTGGTTATTGATTGGATAACCTTCCTTCTTATTGTTTCCGTTCCTTGGGTCGTTTTTGCGTTGTGGAGCAAATCTCGGTGCCCCTCCAAGTGGTGTTTTTGCCATTCAGTTGTTTAATATTTTGTGAGTTCCTTCATTTCTTGAAGAAAATTCTCGGCAAAGGTAGAGATTTTTACCGAACCCTTATCGCCTTCGCCTTGTTTTCTTACAGAAATTTCACCATTATTAACTTCTTTTTCGCCGACAACGAGCATATACGGGATATGTTTCAACTCATTATCGCGAATTTTCTTACCAATTTTCTCGTTTCGGTTATCCACAATTGCGCGAATATCGTTCTTAGCCAACTCCAGACGAACTTGGTCTGAATAGTCGTTGAACTTTTCGCTAATCGGGAGGATAACAGCCTGCTCAGGTGCCAGCCACAATGGGAGGTTGCCGGCAGTGTGCTCAAGAAGCACAGCCACGAAACGCTCCATTGAACCGAACGGTGCACGGTGAATCATGACCGGACGGTGCTTCTGGTTGTCGGAGCCTGTATATTCAAGGTTGAAACGTTCAGGCAAGTTGTAGTCTACCTGAATTGTGCCCAACTGCCATTTGCGGCCGATGGCATCCTTCACCATAAAGTCGAGTTTAGGGCCATAGAACGCAGCCTCGCCGTACTCGATTCTTGCTGGAAGACCTTTTTCCTGGCAAGCCTCGATGATTGCCTGCTCTGCCTTCTCCCAGTTTTCTTCCGAGCCGATATATTTCTCGCGGTTCACCTTGTCGCGAAGTGAAATCTGAGCCTCAAAGCTTTCGAACTTCATTGCCTTGAACACAATCGAGATAATGTCCATCACGCGAAGGAACTCGTCTTTCACCTGGTCTGGGCGACAGAAAATGTGAGCGTCGTCCTGCGTAAAACTTCTCACACGGGTCAATCCGTGAAGTTCACCACTCTGCTCGTAACGGCAAACTGTGCCGAATTCAGCTATGCGCAACGGCAGTTCGCGATATGAGTGAGGAGAATTCTTAAATACCTCACAGTGGTGAGGGCAGTTCATCGGTTTCAAGAAATACTCTTCGCCTTCTTCCGGTGTGTGGATAGGCTGGAATGAATCCTTACCATATTTAGCATAGTGGCCAGAAGTTACATAAAGCATCTTGTTGCCGATTGGAGGAGTGATTACCTCTTTATAGTCGTAGCCTCTTTGAATTTTTCTCAAGAAATCCTGCAGACGGAGACGCACATCAGTGCCTTTTGGCAACCAAATTGGAAGACCCTTGCCCACTGTTTCAGAGAACATGAAGAGTTCCATCTCCTTGCCGATCTTTCTGTGGTCGCGCTTCTTTGCCTCTTCAAGCATCACCAGATACTCGTCGAGCATTTTCTTTTTAGGGAACGAGATACCATAGACACGAACCAACTGGTTGCGTTTCTCGTCACCACGCCAGTAAGCGCCAGCGAGCGACAGCACTTTCACTGCCTTAATCACGCCAGTGTTAGGGATATGCGGTCCACGGCACAAGTCAGTGAAATTGCCTTGTGTATATGTAGTAATCGAGCCGTCCTCAAGTTCGCTGATAAGTTCACACTTGTAGGTTTCATTGCGGTCGCCGAACATCTTCAGCGCATCAGCCTTTGAAATGTCTTTGCGTACAACGGCTTCCTTGCGCGATGCCAACTCCGACATCTTCTTTTCAATCTTGGCGAAGTCAGCACTTGTTATAGTGTTTTCTCCAGGATCGATATCATAGTAGAAACCATTTTCAATTGCCGGGCCAATGCCGAATTTCACGCCTGGATACAACTCCTGCAACGCTTCAGCGAGCAAGTGAGCCGATGTGTGCCAAAAAGCGTGCTTTCCCTCAGGGTCATCCCATTTGAAAAGTTTGATTTCCGCGTCGTTTACAATTGGACGAGTCAAATCCCATTCTTCACCATTGACTGTTGCAGCCAGCACATCCTGTGCCAACCGTTGACTGATACTTTCCGCAATCTGGAGTGGCGTTGTTCCCTCTTCAAATTGCTTAATGCTTCCATCTGGAAATTTAATATTCATAATTTTCTATTTTTTAATCATTGCATAAATACAACTAACGCATGATTTTGTCTGCAAAAATACTCATTTTATCACTACTCCAAATATTTTTCAGCCGTTTTTTGACATTTCCTTTTTAACTATCGTGAATTTCGGCGCATTCGCTTGATCAGATTGTAGGAAGAAACTATGCCCAGTTCGCCAGCGCGGCTCAAATCCGACATGCCTTTATCGAAATTACCGAGCCTGAAATACGCGACGCCGCGATTGAAGTATGCCTCTCCGAAATCCGACTTGGCGTCTATCGCACTTGTGTAGCAACTGATGGCCGAAGTGTAGTCGTTCTGCAAATAATAGATATTACCTTTATTAAAGTAGGCATAAATCAAGTTTGGCGACAGCTCCACGACTTTATCATAATCGGCAACAACCTCCGAATAGCGAGCCATCTCAGCAAGGCGGTCGTCGGACGAATGGTGTTCCGCACCAGAATCAGAGACTTGCGATTCCTGTATCTTGCCATAAACAGCGCACGCTCTCGCAAAATATGCCAACGTGAACCGCGGACTCAACGCTATGGCCTTTGTCAAATCGGATATCGCCGAATCGTAGTTCTTTACAAGCATATAACTTACTGCCCTGCCAAAATAGTCCACAGCGCGCTTGTCGTTGGAATTGAGCAGAGCCGTGTAGTGACGGATAAGTTCAAATTGCGTTTCCACTTCCCGCTCCGTCATTTTGTAGGACACGTTGGTCATATAAAGTTTGTCACGGAGGTAAAGACTTGTGTTCAGTTCGTCCAACTCTTTCTGATAGAAAGCGTCCGTACGGATGTCCGTAGTCTTGTCGAAATATGTCAAAGCATAGAAGCCTTCGATGTTGACTGGCAAATCGTAGTTCTGCACCTTTCCTCTATATTTGTTGTCGTATTCCGGCTTGACGGCAGCATGGTCGCTCTCCACAGTTTCGAGCGACGAAAGCCGCTTCATCACCTCCTCTGGATTTTCCTCCGCCGCTTCTGCCACAGCATTGTTGGCGTTGTCTTTCACAATATGCTTGCGCTCCTCGTGACGCTGACGCATAGCCTTCGACTTGTTGTAGTCCTTTTCTCCTCCAGCCAAATCGCCCGACAACCGCTTGCATTCGCTGCGGGCAAAATAAAGCGACGAGAGATATGGATATTTCTTTATCACCTTGTCGTAGTCGGCAATGGCCTTGTGGTACTGCTTCAGTTGCTGATAGAGCAATGCTCTGTTGTACAAAGCCTTGTAATTATCGCTCTCCTTACTTATCACAAACGAGAAATC
>CAVAOU010000069.1:0-2503 GCA_963590085.1 Senegalimassilia sp.
CCGGCCTTCAAAAGGCGGGCTTTTCTATTGTGGAGCGCAGCAATGGCTACGCCTGCTGAATAAAGGGATATGCCCAAGTTGTATAGTGGATTCATCTGGTGGTAATTTTAATAATTGACAATGCCTTGCGCAGTGGCTTACCGCGCAAGGCATTGCATATTGTGACAGTTATTCAGGTTGCTTGATATCGGCAATGCCGCGACGGATGCGACGGATGGTTTCTTCCTTGCCCAGCAGTTCGGTGATGTCGAACATGTGAGGACCTTTGCATTCGCCAACGATGGTGAGGCGGAACGCATTCATCACGTTGCCCATGTGGTAGCCGTTGTCGGTAATCCATTTCAGCACAATCTCTTCCGACGGAGCCGAAGTGAAGTCGCTGATGCCTTCGAGCACACCGATGAGTTGCTCCATCAGTTCAGGCATGCCTTCTTTCCAACGCTTGCGCACGTCCTTCTCGGCATAAGTCTCAGGCGCTTCGAAGAAGAAACGCGACTGCTCCCAGAGGTCGCGAACAAAGTTGATGCGGCCTTTCACGAGTGCCACCACGCGTGCCACGTATGCCTTGTCGGCATCGCCATGGCCGTGGTCGGCGAGGATTGGCATATAGAGGTCGGCGAGACGCTCGTCGCTCATTTCCTGCAAATATTTGTGGTTAAACCACTTGCCTTTCTCGAAGTCGAACTTCGCGCCGCTCTTCGAGCAGTGCTCGAAGGAGAAGAGACTGATGAGTTGGTCGATGGAAAGGATTTCCTGGTCGTTGCCCGGATTCCAGCCGAGCAGGGCGAGGAAGTTGATCACAGCCTCAGGCAGATAGCCCGACTCGCGGTAGCCCGACGAGATTTCGCCCGATTTCGGGTCCTTCCATTCCAGCGGGAACACCGGGAAGCCGAGACGGTCGCCGTCGCGCTTCGACAACTTGCCTTTGCCGTCGGGCTTGAGCAAGAGAGGAAGGTGGACAAACGCCGGCATCGTGTCAGCCCAGCCGAATGCCTCGTAGAGAAGCACGTGGAGCGGAGCCGACGGCAACCACTCTTCGCCGCGGATCACGTGGGTGATCTGCATCAAGTGGTCGTCGACGATGTTGGCAAGGTGATATGTTGGGAGGTCGTCGGCCGACTTGTAGAGTACCTTATCATCGAGAATCGACGAGTTGATGACCACTTCGCCGCGCACAAGGTCGTTGACCTTCACGTCGTGGTTAGGCTCGATGAGGAAGCGCACCACATATTTCTCGCCGCCGTCGATGAGGCGTTTCACCTCGTCGGCAGGCATGGTGAGCGAGTTGCGCATCATGGAGCGGGTGTGGGCGTCATACTGGAAATTCTTTATCTCCGCACGCTTTGTCTCGAGTTCCTCGGGGGTGTCGAAAGCGATGTAGGCCTTGCCTGCTGCAAGCAGTTGGTCTACATACTTGCGGTAGATGTCGCGTCGCTCCGACTGGCGGTAGGGTCCAAACTCGCCGCCTTCGCGCACACCTTCGTCAAACTTGATGCCGAGCCAAGCAAAAGCCTCGTTGATGTAGTCTTCTGCTCCAGGCACAAAGCGGTTGGAGTCGGTATCCTCGATGCGAAGGATGATTTTGCCGCCATGACGACGGGCAAAGAGGTAGTTGAACAATGCCGTGCGCACGCCGCCGATGTGGAGCGGTCCGGTTGGCGACGGGGCGAAGCGAACTCTGACTTGTCTTTCCATTTTACAAGAGTTATATTGCTGTTTTTTTATTCTTTATACAAATGCGGTGCAAATTTAGCATTTTTTTTTCGTCCTGTACCTATATATAGCGGTAATTTTGCGGCGGTATAAAAGATTGAAAGCATATGGATTTTGAAGTAGTGGTGACCCAGATGGTCGTATTGTTTATTCTTGTCGGCGCCGGGTTTGTTTCGCGCAAAGTAGGACTGATGGGCGACGAGTTTGACAAACGGCTGTCGAATTTCGTTATACAGTTGTCGGCGCCGTGCCTGATTCTCGCCTCAACAATGGGCGACGAGTTGCCCGACAGCAGCCTTATCCTCCCTTTGCTCGGTGTTAGTTTCGCGTCCTACTTCCTGCTCATCGTCATTGGCAAGTTTTTGCCGCGCATCATGCCCGTAAAGGCCGCCGAAAGAGGCATCTACGGCTTTATGCTCGCCTTTGCCAACGTTGGCTTCATCGGCTACCCCATCATCGCGTCAATCTTCGGCAGCAACGCCGTGTTCTACGCCTGCATCCTCAACGTGGCAAACACGCTGACCATCTTCGTGTGGGGAGTGTCGTTTGTGCGCGGTAGCGCCGACGGCGGTTTCGACTGGCGCCTGCTGTTGTCGCCGTCGATGGTGGCCACCTATCTGTCGATTGTCATCGTGGCGTTCGGCATCCGCCTGCCGGCAATGGTAAGCAAGCCGTTCGTGCTGCTCGGCAACATGACCGTGCCTGCCGCACTGCTCGTGATAGGCTCGAGCATCGCCGCCATGCCTCTGCGCAAGATGGCAGGCACACCAGCCTCCTACATCCTGTGCCT
>CAVAOU010000069.1:2551-7738 GCA_963590085.1 Senegalimassilia sp.
CATCATGTGCCTGTTCCGTCTGCTGATAATCCCCGTGGGCATCTACTACCTCGCCACGGCGGTGGGCATCCCACACTTTGTGGCGGCAGTCAACGCTGTGCTCGTGGGCATGCCTGTGGCATCGTTCGGCACAATGTTCTGCATGAAGTACGACAAGGACACCACAGCGATGTCGCAAGGCACATTCCTGTCTACCCTGCTCTCTGTGGCAAGTATTCCGTTGCTGGCTCTGATTGTGGGCTAACGCCAACTATGGCTGGTGAGGCTGTCCGGTGCCGCCGTCCTTGAGGTCGCGCACCTTGGCTTTGATTTTGCTCTTGTCGAAGCCCTCGCCGTAGACCGTATTCACGTTGCCCTGCGACACGAAGGCGTTAGGGTCGATGGAATAGATTATGCGGTAGACCTGCAGCGCTTCCGACTTACGGCTGAAAATCAGCAGCATCTTCACCTCCTGACGGGTGTACCAGCCTGTGCCGTCGAGCACCGTGCATCCGCGGTGCATCTCAGCGTTGACGGTGGTGGCAATCTCGCTCCATTTCTTAGAGAACACTGAGAACTGCACCGCCTGCTTGTTGTTATTCACAACCATATCGGTCATGTACGAAAGGAAGATCAGCACCACATAGCCATAGACCACGGCTTCGATGTTGTATTTGATGAAATACGACGATGAAATGACAAACAAATCCACGTAGAGAATCATGCGGCCTACCGACACCTGACGGTACTTCGACACCATAGCCGCTACGATGTCGGTGCCTCCGGTGCTGCCGTTGTGGGTGAATGCCAGGCCGGTGCCCACGCCGCACATCACCGCACCGATGATGCAACTGAGCAGGATGTCGTGCTCGAGGAATACGGGATAGACCTTAAACACCATCTGCGCTATCAGCATAAACACACTGAGCATCGACGCGCCGTAGATTGTCTTCAACACAAATCCGCGACCCACAATCTTGTAGGCCAGCGACAGCAGGATTACGTTGAGCGTATAGAAGGAATAAGCCACCGGGATGCCCGTCTTGAAGAAAATCAAGGCGGCGATGCCGGCAAGGCCTCCTGTTATGACTCCGTGAGGCAGGATAAATCCGCAGAAACCAACGGCATAGAGGATAAGTCCGAGGGTGATGAAGGAGTAATCCTTTGTGGTATGCCAAACGGCTTCTCTACTAATTTTCATATCGTATTCATTTTTTTGCAAATTTACACATTTAATTCATTCCAACACTATCGGTAATTATTAATTATGTTAGAAATTCCTAAAATGTCGTTTTTGCAAAGATGCTCCGCCACGGGCAGGCTCACGCACTCGTCGGCGAGGCGCTCGGTGGCAGGCAGAGGGATGTCGGCAAGGTGGGGATAGCAGGGCTGGCGGTGGGGCGGCACGGCATAGTGCACGTCGGTCTGCACACCGTTGTCGGCGAGGTAGTTACGGAAATCGTCGCGGCGACCGTCGGCCACCAGCACTTCATACTGGTGCCACACGTTGCCTTCGAGCATCTGCGGCTTAGTGATGAGCGGGTTGGCGATGGCGCTGTCGTAGGTGCGGGCATTGTCGCGGCGGTGGGCGGTGATCTCGTCGAGATGGCGCAGTTTCACGCAGAGGGCAGCCGCCTGCATCTCGTCCATGCGGCAGTTGAGACCCTGGTAGATGTTGTGGTAGCGGCGGTCGGAGCCGTAGTTGGCAAGCGCCTTCACTGCGTCGGCAAGGGCCGCGTCGTTGGTGGTCACGGCGCCGGCATCGCCCAGCGCACCGATATTCTTGGTGGGATAGAAACTGAACGCAGCGGCATCGCCGAGGCCTCCGGTCATGTGGGTGCCCCTCAGACCCGCAGCAGCCGACGTGGCGCCGATGGCCTGCGCGTTGTCTTCGATGATTTTCAGGTTGTGGCGGCGGGCAATGTCGACCAGCGACTCCGACCAGCAGGGAGCGCCGTAGAGGTGCACCACCATGATGGCGCGCGTGCGGGGCGAGATGCGCTGCTCAAGGAGCGAGAAGTCCATATTGAGCGTCGCGGGGTCGGCATCAACCAGCACCGGGCGCAGGCCGTTGTCGCTGATGGCGAGTACGGAAGCGATGTAGGTGTTGGCCTGCACGAGCACCTCGTCGCCGTCGGCCATCACGCCCGACTCCTTATAGGCGCGCAGGATGAGGCGCAAGGCGTCGAGGCCGTTGCTGCAAGCCACGGCGTGCTGCGTGGAGCACAGTCGGGCGAGGCTCTGTTCGAGTTCGGCGGCGTATTTGCCGTGGAGATACCATCCCGAGTCGAGTATGTCGTTAAGAGCGGCGGCAATCTCGGCGTTGTAGCGCCGGTTGATGTCGCGCAGCGGAAGGAAAGGATATGTTATGCTCATTTTCGTTTGTCAGCGGTAAGACGTAGAAATTCATCGTAGTTGCGCACATAGTCGTCAGGGTCGTAGATGTCGGACGCCAAGGTGAGGCACACCGAGCCCGACGAGAAGTTGCGCAGCCCCACCCAGATGCCCGGAGCCACATAGAGCCCAATGTTGGAGCGGTTGAGAGTCACGGTGAGTTTGTTTTTGCCGTCGTCGATCTCGATGTCGAAACTGCCGCTCGCGGCGATGATAAACTGGTGGCAGTTGTGGTGGCTGTGGCCGCCGCGGTCGGTGCCGCCTGGCACGTCGTAGACGTAGAACACCCGGCGCACGTCGAACGGCAGGCTGCCGCCGTTTTCCACCACCGACAGGTTGCCGTTTTCGTGATGGTGACGGTCGAGTGTCAGCACTCGGCAGTCGTTGATGCTGGCTGTGGCGTGAGTGTTACTTTTCATCGGACAATGCTTTTTTATAGAGATTGAAATCTTCAATGTAGTCGTTGGCATCGTAGGGCGTCGATGCAAGGATAAGCGCAACGGAGTTGGTCGAGAAATTGTCGAGTTCGCGCCACATCATGCGGGGCACATAGAGGCCGTAGTAGGACCGCGCCATGTGGTAGCGGCGCTCCTCCGCGCCGTCGTTGAGCACCACGTCGAAACTGCCCGACAGGGAGATTATCAGTTCTTCCTGGCGGTGGAAGGCGTGGCCGAAGCGCTTCTTGCCTCCGGGCACGTCGTAGACCCAGTAGGTGCGTGCGATGTCGAACGGCAGGTCCGCTCCGTTTTCCACAAACGAAAGGTTTCCGCGGGGGTCGCAGATTTTCGGCAGATTGATTTGTTTGACTTTCTCAAAACCCATAGTGCAACGGTTGTTTTTTGGTTTGCTCCTACAAAGTAAGGATTTTTCCGCCAATCCGCAAAATCGGCGGAGGTGGTCGTGGATTAACGTATGCGGTTAAACATTGTTAATTAGCGAAACAAGCCGCCCGCAACGAAGCCGGGAACGCGTTTTTTTGCTTATTTTTGTGATAAGGAAAATGCGCCACAGAGCCCTATAAAGCAACATCGGCGCAGTAAGTACTAATGAAAGAATGTCTTGACTATTAAAACGGGAGATTACCAAGTGATGAAACAACTGCAACACATCATTCTTGTTATTCTGCTGATGTCGATAGCGTTTGCCGACAACCAGCCCATGCGGGCGGTGACAACCGACGGCAACGACATCGATACCACTGCCGACACCCTGTCGGCGAAGATGGATTCTGCCATCAACCGATTCGTAAACTCAAAGGCCATGACTGGAGCAACCGTGGGCATCTGCGTGATGGACATCCAGTCGGGGCGCACCGTGGCTTCATACAACCTCGAACGACAACTCACGCCTGCCTCCGTGATGAAACTCGTCACCTCGGCGGCGGCGCTCAAGCAGTTCACACCGAACTACCATTTCCGCACCCGCCTGAAAATCAGCGGGCAGGTTAACGAAGACGGGGTGCTCAACGGCGACGTGATTGTGGAAGGCGGCATCGACCCGACGCTCGACTCCAAGCATTTTGCCGACCGCACATCGTTTATCTCCGCGGCGGTCGACAACATCAAGTTCTGGGGCATCAAGGCCATCAACGGTTCCATCCGCGCTGAGGAGAAGATACAACCGCACAACGCCGTGCCAAAGGAATGGCTCGACGATGACGTGGCGGAGGACTATGGTGCCGGGGTGCATTCACTGAACTACAACGACAACTTGTTTTCGTTTGTGGTCGACACCTCAACAGGCCGTGCCGTGGTGGTCGACACCGTGCCGCACCTGCGTTCGCTCGAGATTGACAACCGCATGACCGTGACGAAGCGCGGACGCTTCAGCCCAATCATCCACCGCAAGAAAAACAGCAACAAGGTTACGCTCAGCGGCGCGCTCCGCCAGATGAGCGAACCGATAGAGGCCGTAACCACGATGCCGCACCCCGCAGAAGGCCTTTGCGCCGACCTGAAGGAGACGCTCGAGGGCGAAGGCATCCCAGTGAGAGAAAAGTCGGTGCACACCGACGACGAAACGACGCAGATAATGTCGTACGAGTCGCCAGCGCTCCCCGAAATACTGCGCTCGCTGCTCTACCGCAGCGACAACATGTATGCCGAGTCGATGCAACGCAAACTCGGCGAAGTGGTCAACGGCGACCCTACGCGCGAAAACGGCGCGAAGATGGTCACCAAGATTGTGAAGCAGTGGGAGATTTCGACCGACAACGTTACGCTCTACGACGGCAGCGGACTGAGCCGCAGCAACAAACTCACGCCGCTGTTTCTCGCCAGTGTGCTCCGCTCGGCGGCACGCGACTGGCAGACGGGCAGCCTCTTCCCCACCCTGCTGCCGCGCGCTGGCGTGGAAGGCACGGTGCGCAACCTGCTCAAGGGCACGAACCTTGCCGGAAACATTGCGCTGAAATCGGGCAGCATGACGGGCGTGAGGAGTTACGCGGGCTATTTCCCCGCCACGAAGCCGCACTACGCAGTGGTGCTGATGACCAACAACTACCGCTGCAACTACGAGCAACTGTTTGGCGCCATACAGCAACTGATGCTCGGCATGTTTGACAACACTGTAGAATCCAACAACCAATAAAACCAACCATCGCTATGAAAACTGCCATACAACAAATGCTCGCCGAGGCATACGAACTGGAAGGATTGCTCCTTCTTGCCGACAACCGTGGCGACGACACGCCCGATTATGTACACACCGCCATTGGCGAAAAGATAGACCGTCTGCGCTCGCTTGCCGTGCTGGCTAAGCCAGCGAAAGACAACGATGCCGACGACGAGATTACTGGCGTTACGGGGTTGGGAC
>CAVAOU010000070.1:0-7710 GCA_963590085.1 Senegalimassilia sp.
CGTTGGCGGTGTCCTGATGCCAGCCTGTGAAGCCGCAGTAGGGATGGGTTGCGCCCCACACCGACACCACCGTCAGCCCAACGAGCGACGACAGGTGCATGTTGGCGGAGTCCATCGACAGCATCACGTTGCAGTGCGACAGCAGCGCCAGTTCCTTGGCGAAGCCGTAGCGCTTGCCGGCGAGCGAGGTCACCTGGTCGGGGTATTCGCGCTCCCACTCTTCGAGCACCGCGCGCTCGTAGCCTCCGCCTCCGAAGAGGAATATGCGCATGCCGCGGCGCTTCGCCAACTCGTCGACCACCAGTTTCATCAGTCCCGGCGGATAGATTTTGCCCCGATGCTTGGCAAACGGCGCTATCGCCACCCACTGCTCGCCGGCGGCCTTGGGCGCGGTTATTTCCGAATATACTGACGCATCTGCCCCTGAGGGATAGATGGTGGTGAAAAGTTCGTCGAACGAGAATCCCGCGCGCTGGAACGCGTCGAAATAGCGTTGGCGCGAGGAGATGAGCGGACGCATCTCTTTGCCCGTCTCGCGGGTGAGCGCGCGCTTGTCCTTGCGGCCTTTGTCGATGCGGCTCACTGCGATGCCGTGCAGGCGGCAGTAGAGCCCGATGATGCGGGTGCGTATCACGTCGTGCAGGTCGATGAAGCAGTCGAAGGCATAGTCCTTCCCTAGGTCGTCCATCAGCCGCCACATGCCCCGCGGTCCCTTGTATTCGCCTTTGACATCGACGCCTACCACCTTCAGGTTGGCAGGGGCGTTGATAAACAGCGACGAAGCCACAACCTGCGTGATCATCACAAACGTCACGTCGGGGTAGGCCATGCAGGCGGAATAGACCACCGGCACGGTCATTGCCACATCGCCGAGTGCTGAGAATCGGGCTACGAGAACCGTCTTGCAATCCTTAGCCAATACTGTTGCCTCCCGATGTGTTTGATTATTTCTTCTGGGCGTAGAGCACTGGGTTGGTGTCTGCGTCGTTGTACATCTTCATCTGTCGGTACACCTTCATGTACTTGCGGCCGGCGGCAATGTCGTCGAGCAGTTGGCTGATGGCCTCCGACAGGTCTTTCTTCTGCTCAAGCAGCACGTTGAGTTTGGCGGTGCACTTGGCAATGTGTTCAGCCGAAGCGTCGGTGCGCTCCACTTCCTGGCGCATGTGGTAGATTTTCAGCGCGAGGATCGACAGGCGGTCGATGGCCCATGCCGGGCTCTCGGTGTTGATGGTGGCATCGGCGGCTGGCTTGACGTCCTTGTAGAGGTCGCGGAAATAGGAGTCGATGTCCTCAACGAGGTCCGTGCGATCCTGGTTCGACTTGTCGATGCGGCGTTTCAGCGCCAGCGCTGCCACGGGGTCGATGTTCGGATCGCGGATAATGTCCTCCATGTGCCATTGCACGGCGTCAATCCAGTTTTTGCGCATCAGCACGTCGTCGATGGTTCCTGCCTCGTAAGGGTTTTCGGCAGTGGCATCGATGTTGTCGAATTTATGGTAGTGGAGAGTGGTCTCTCCGAAAATCTTGTTGCATTTCTCTACGAAAGCATTCATAGCGTTTGTGTGATTGGAATTAATACTTGGTTTCAATCTGCTTACGGCTCAAAAACCGATGCAACAACAAAGAAACAAAATATCATTGAGTTTTCCAAATAAAACGGCAGGGCAACACCCCCGCCACTAAAAAAGGCGCACCCGTCGCGGGCGCGCCTCAAACACATTATATAAAAAGTCTAAAAATTAGAAACGATAACCGAGATTGAAGAACATGGCTATGTTGTAGGCCTTCGCGCCTTCTGCAAGGTGGAGGAAGCCATAGCGGGTGTCGATGCCAACCATGAAATGAGAGAACTCATAGCCTGCGCCGATGCCCATGCCCATGTCGAAACGTTTCAAGCCTTCGTCGCCAAATGTTTTAGAGCTGAATGTCTCACCAAACACTGTTGCTTTGCTTTTGCCGCCAACGCCTACACCGAGGTACGGACCTGCGTTGAACACGAGGTGGCCGCTGCCGAGGCCGAAACGCATTGTTGCCATCAATGGCAATTCGAGATAGAGTTGCGAAGTCTTCACTTCATCGGCTGGCTTGATGCCGATGCCTTCGAAGTTAAGACCAGTCTGGAAGCCGAACTTGCCTGAAACAGGAACGTCGACGCCCACACCTACGCGATATGCGAAACGGGCTGCGCTCGATGGTGAGTCGCTACCCATCCATGATGATGTACCTACACCTGCTTTTACGCTCAATGAAATGTCCTCAGCGTTCATCCCAAACACTGCGGTTACAGCAAGAATTGCTGCCAAAAATAGTTTTTTCATAATTTGTCTGTTTTAGTTTGTTTGTGATTGTTATGCAAAATAAACACTTAATCGCCGATTTTGTTTTGCCTCCAAACCAAACGAACAAGCATTACGACCAATCGACCATTTAAGCCCAGTAGAAGAGAATTTATTAAATGGCATTTTATAAAAATCGCGGATTTTATAAAGTGGCACTTTACAAATTCCGTCTTGGAATAACAGAAAAGGCACAGCGAAGCCTTTCGCTGTGCCTTTCCAATAGTCTAAATTTCCCCGATCGTTGTTACAGATATGCCTTGATTTTCGGCTCTATTCTTTTGTCCTTGGGGAAACAACTTGTTCCCAGTTGCAAATATATACTGAAAAACTGATTACCCCCCCCCATAAATGTAAAAAGATATTAAAAAATGCAAAAAAGCGCGCATCCTGATGGGTGCGCGCCTTGGGTTTTATGAGTGAGTAAGTTTACTTGATCACTACTTTCTGGCCGTTGACGATGTAGACGCCGCGGCTGAGATTCTTGAGGGTCTTCAAGTCTTTGCCGTAGAGTCGGCCGTCAGGACCGTAGACGGTGAACGAGTGAACGCCGTCGCCTGCCTCGAGTTGCTCAACAGAGTCCGGAGCGTAGTCAACGTAGGCTGCGCCCGATTCGCCGTTGTCGTAGACAGCGGTGATGGCGTAGAGCGCTGCCGTTGAGCCGTCGTTGTTGGTGTCGTAGTACGAAGTGGCGTCGGCGCCAACAGTTGCGATGAGCGAGCCGTCGCGGTAGATGTTGAACTCAACAAGGTTCTTACTTCCCACGATGTAGGTCACGTCGTCGATGCCGAGGATAAATCCACCTTCCCACGATGTCTGGCGGATGGCGAAATACTTCGCGCCTGCAGGCACGTCGAACGTTACCTCCTGCCATTCACCTGTGGTGAGCGACTTGGTGTCGACGAGTGTGAAGTCGTCGGTCGAGGTGCCGTCGAGAGAGTAGTAGAGTTCCATTGTCTCGGCGTAGTCGGAACCGCAGTTGTTGGCGTAGAGTTTGATGGTCTGCGCGTCGCCTGACAGAGCCGGGCTGATGAGCCAGTTGTCGCCGTCTACGAAGTTGCCCCACTCGTCGCTGCCGAAGATGGCTGCGGCATACTTGTTGCCTGAGTGCGGAGTCATGTCTGGGTTAGCCTCGAGGATGTCGTCGAAGATAGCGATAGGCTCAAACACTTCGAATGCGAATTTCTCGCCCTGGTGGCCGTAGGTGTAGTTGGAGAACATTGCTCCAGTGTAGCCCTTGTCGCCGTCGTAGCATGTCCATTCGCCGAACGTGTCGGCAGCCCAGGTGTCGTAACTTTCAAAGTCGTCGGTCACCTCATGGGCGGTTGTGTCGGGAGCCAGCCAAGAGAGTTTGATGCCGTACTCCGTAACGTCGCAGTTGGCCTGCTCAGGAGCGGCCAAGCCCGAGTTGAGGAGGCTCATGGTTGTGGAAGCCTGGTTGTTGTCGGCGTTCTCGTCGGCAGCGTAAACCACCTCTGCGGTGAGTTTCACTGACGATTCCTGAGCAACAACGTTGGTTGCGTAAGTGAAGTCGACTGTTGTGGTGCCCATAGGCTGGAGCAGGTCGTTGACAGTCTTTTCTTCAACCGTCTTGTCGTCGGCAAGCAGACGTACGGTGTAGCCCGAAGCGTCGTTGTCGCCAACGTTCTTCACTGATACGCTTACGGCAGCCTTTTCGCCCTTCTTCACGCTCTGTGGAGCGCTTACGGCTGTGACTGCGAGGTCGTTTGCAAGCACTGTGCGCACTTCAACGTCGTCCATATAGATGATGCCGTCGCCGCTGGCGATGAAGCGCACAAGGAAGTTGCTCTCGTTGGCGTAGGCAGCCAATGGCACTTCGTATGTAGTCCAGCCGAGCAAGCCCTCATCTTCAACTGCTGTTGCGTCGACAGGGATAGTCTTGACTGTTTCGCTTGAAAGGTCGGCTTTCTGGATCTGAACCTCAATGTTTGCGTTGGCGCCTGCAGCGGCGTTGAGAGCAAAGAAGAGTTTCAGGTTGTTTGCGCCGTTAGGAGCAATCTTGCCGGTTGCAAGGTTGGAAGCGTCGCCGTTGTTGCAGTAGGCAAATGCCACGCCCGGAGTTCCGCCCTCTGGCGATGGGAAGTCGGACTGCATGTTCCACCATGTAGAGCCCTGGTTCTTCACAATCCAGTAGGTCGATACGCCGCCGTTGTCGAATGTTTCCTTGAACGGCAGGCTGTAGGCTTCACCTACGATGAAGTCGCTTGCGAGGTTGTCGAAGTCGCCGTAGCCCTTGTCGTTCTTAGGCACTACGTAGCAAGTGAAGATGGCCTGTTCGCCCGAGTTCGGGTCGATGTTGACGGTGCATGAAGTCTGGCCGGTTACCGAGCCGTATTCGTCGCCAAATTCGTAGCCGTAGAACTCATCGTAGTAGGCCGACGAGTAGAGTTCGTAGGTAATCTTCGACGGGTCAACATAACCGCCGTTCTTGCCGGTGGTCACAGCGTCCCACGAAACCTTGATGGTAGAACCGTCGACTGTAGCCTTGATGCTTGCGCCGTCGATGGCTCCCGGTACGTCGACACCGACAAAGTCAGATACTTCTTCAGAATCCATACCCTTGCCTTCGTCGTTGTAGCATACCACCTTGTAGGTGTAGATGCCGTCGTCGGTCACGGTGTCCTCGTAGTAGAGCTTTGTGCCTGGCATAACGCCGGCAGTGCAGGTCTTGCAGAGTTCGCCGTTGCGGTAGAATTCAACCTTCTTCAAACTAGCGAGATAGTCGCCGCCAACTGTTCTTTCCGGCAGTTTGCACGACACGGTTGCCTTGAGGGCGCCCTTGTTGTCGGCTTCCACAGTCACGTCGCTGGCAGCGGCCGGTGCGGTAAGTGCGGATCCGGCGCTCATGTGCACTTCGCGGAGCAGGAGGTTGAACTTGTCAGGATCGCTGATTGCGTGGAATGCGATTTTCACGTCGGCATTCGCAGGAGCGAGGTAGTTGAAGGTGTAGGTTGTTTGCTTGGTGATGTCGGTTGGCTCGAGCACTACAGTGGTGTAGGTCGTAGGATCGGCACCGACGCCAAGTTTCACCTCCATGCGCTCATAGTAGCGCTCGTCGTTCTCGATCATCGGAGATGCGGTGAAGCGGATGGCGTACATCTTGTTGGCTTCAACCTTCAGCGGTGGAGTGATCAACCAGTCGTCCGACTGCGAGTCGAAGGTGTAGGCACACGAAGCGCATTGCTGCTCCCAGTGGTATTCCCACGTTGTGCCGTCTTCGTTGCCGTCGATGATTGTCATGTAGTCGAGCGACGAACTGTCGGCAAACGTGTTGTCGTAAGGCAATGTGATTGCCGGACCTACGATAACCGTCTTGCTCGACACCTCAGTGCCCACCATGTCGCCGTTCACGGCAGCGATGTTGTAATAGTAGATGGTGAGTTCGTCAGGCATAAGCGTCTCGGAGAATGTTGTGCCTTCCTGTGCTTCAGCCACAACCACTTCGTCAGGGTAGCGGGTGATGCGGTATTTGAGGTCGCCGATGTAGCCGTCGTTCACGCCGTAGGTCGGTGCTTCCCAGGTGAGGGTCACCTTGCCGTCGCTGTCGGCGGTGAGGTTTACGTTTTCAACCCAGTTAGGCTCGTCGTAGCCGATGTATTTCTCCTGTGAGTAGTTCGGGCTCTTGCCCACGCTGTTCGATGTGCTTACCACGAAGGTGTGCAAGCCGCTGCCCGAAACAGTCACTTCTTGCGACACTGCGGCGCCGGCCTCAGCGGTGCCGGTGGCGATGGTCTCGTCGTCGCAGGTGATTGTGTAGGTGAGCGTGCCAGTGAGAGCGTCGCCGGCATAGGTGGTCGACGGTGCGGTGAAATCTACCGTACCTGTCAGCGAAGCGTCGACAAAGTTGAAGTCAACATTGTCGATGGCTGCCGGAGCGCCGTCCTCGGCGATTGGCTTAGGAATGCTCAAGCCACACACGATTTCGTTGTCCTCGAAGTTGCCCACGAGCGTTGCCGCTGCGGTGTTGAGGTCCACGGTGTAGAGGCGTGAAACGCCGTCGCTTGGAATTGCCGCCCAATAGAACACGTTGTTCTTCTGGTCGATTTCACCGCTCTGCACATAGGCGCCGCCCTCAGAGTCTGTCAGTTCGATGCCTGTAGAGCCTACGAGCGTTTCTTCGGCGGTCTGGGCGTTGATGCGGTAGAGGTCGCCCGTTGAGGCGATACCGTAGATTGTATTGTCGCTGGTGATACCAATTGCGAGGTACCAGTTGCTGAGCGTACCGATAGTGGTGTGGGTATAGTTGTTGTAGTCGGCGATACCCAACTCATAGCCGTTGCCGGCGCTGTTGTAGAACTCGCCGTAGACGGTGCCGTCGCTTGCCACAGCCACTTCGGTGGCAACCAGTGAGATGTCGTCGTAGATAGAGTGGTCTTCGTAGACGTTGCCTGTTTCAATGTCGAAACTCATGTAGGAAACGCTGACCGAGCCGTCGCCGCTCTGCGTCCAGCGTACCGTGTGGTAGACGTCGCCCACCAGCGCGCCGCCTCCGTTGGCGATACACCAGTCGTTGCGCCATTTCACCGACGGCGAAACGGGGTCGGTGGCGTTGAACGTGTAAAGGCCGTAGCGGTCTTCTTCGTCCCATGCCGAAGAGTAGATTACGTTACCGTAGAGTTCGCGACCTGCCACAGATTTGAGATGTGCCTTCTTGTGGACGGCCTGTTTCTTTGCCGGCTGCTGGTTCTTGCCTTTTTTCAAGGCTGAAGCGGATGCATTGGTCTTCACCTCGACAAACTGGCCTTCCTTGGCGTTGTCGACGCGCTTGTACTTCTGCAAGCATAGAGCCGGATAGTTCTGGGCAAATTTCTTGTCCATCGTCAAGCGAGAAGTAGGTTTCTGCTTCTGCTTCACTGTGCTCTTGTCGGCTTTGGCGCGTGGACCATAGGTCTGCGACACGGCTGTAACCGGTGTCAGCAAAGCCAGCGCTGCTGCGCACGACAAGGCAATTTTCAATGACTTTTTCATATCCGTTAATTATAGTGTTTGGTTGTAGAATTTCTATCTTCGGAAACCTCTTTTTCGATGACTCCAATAGGTGATAGGAATCAATAACTTAACAGCCTTCAAAAGTATAAAATTATTTATAAATCAGCAACGATTCTAAATGTTTATTAATTCGGAATGGCGAAAAGCCAGTCAGGCGGTGTCCACACTCGTGGCTTTGGCTGATGATGGCGGCGCCACCTCCGGGGCGCTGTGTGCATCTGGCTGCTGTGCCTGAGAGAGAGCGCCGTGTCTGTGAGGTGCGTGGTGTTCGAGCCAGCGAGAGCATCTGGTTGCTTTGTCAGCGAGGGTGAGCGTCCCGTCGGGACGCCGTATTGATAACCCCAGGCTTCAGCCTGGGGCT
>CAVAOU010000071.1:0-7686 GCA_963590085.1 Senegalimassilia sp.
GGTGATGTAAACTCCCCACTTCGAGATGAAGTCGGACGGGAGCGCTCCGGTCTCGAGGCCGAAGAAGTCGGTAATCTGCGTTGAGAAGATGGTCACGGCGATACCTGAGGTGAAGCCGATGACAATCGGGTAAGGGATGAACTTGATGACCGTGCCGAGACGGAAAAGTCCCAATGCCACGAGTATCAGGCCGGCAAGCACGGTGGCTATGGCAAGACCCGTGAGGCCGAACTGCTGAATGATGCCGTAGATAATCACGATAAATGCGCCGGTAGGGCCGCCAATCTGCACTGTGCAGCCGCCGAGTGCCGAAACGAGAAAACCGCCAATCACGGCTGTGATGAGACCTACGGTTGGGGTTACGCCCGAGGCGATACCGAATGCCACTGCCAACGGCAATGCCACGATTCCGACAACGATACCAGCAATGACATCATCCTTCAGACGAGCCATATTGTAGCCTTTCAGCGAAGTGAACAACTTGGGCTGGAATGCAACTTTCTTAAGAAAATCCATAAATAAAAAAACGTAATTTTTTAAACCTAAAACGTCAAGAGTGAAAACGTTTATCCACAATCTTTAACTAAAATTCACCGCAAAGGTACAATAAAAAGGGTGAATACCGAGCCTATAGCAGCAAAATAATGCTTTTTAACACGATGCCGTGCAATCTTCGGCGCTTTTGAGTTAACTTTGCTAATTATACCTCTACGACTATGGCTAACTTCGACCCTAAAACAAGAATCGAGCGACTTTTGCTTAAGTATCCGGCATTGCGTAATCTCTTCAAGGAGGCGGCTCCGACCGTCGACGAGCAACTCACCGTGGAGGAGTTTTGCTTTACCAACGGCCTCGATTTCATGGAGTTCTTCCGCAAGGTCGAAGAGGCTGTGAGGGAGGAGGACGCTCGCCGCCGCCAGGAGCGCGAGCAACTCGAGGCGCACATCGCGGCGGGAAACTCTGCCGTGGAGGAGAAGGTGGGTCACTCTGCCGACGCGCCGACGCAGGCAGGCACCTCGGTGCGTGCCCACGACCCTATCGTGCTCGGGTTGCTGATTCTGTCGGCAATAGTGTTTGCCTTGAGCGCCGTGGCTTACATCTTCGACGGCGCTGAAATAATCCGCACCGTTCTGGGCATCCACCCGGCATCGCAGTTCCCCCACATCTCGCAGATTCTCTGTTGCCTTAACATAGCATCGCTCATCGGCAGCATGTTCCTGCTGTTCTGGCACCGCTTCGGCGTGGTGCCCCTGCTTTTGGGCGCACTCATCAACGACACTCTCGTGGTGACGCTCACCGACAGCATCCCCTACCAGACCATAATCGCCGCACTCGTCATCGTGGCTCTCGCCAAAATCCCCGTTGGCGGGCAGCGCTACCGCGACGTGATGAAACGGCACATCAACAACATCTAACGCTCCCGCGCTTATGGCAAGCAATCCGCAAATACTCGGCTCCGCCCCCATCGGCAAACTGCTTCTGCAGTACTCCCTGCCGTCGATTGTTGCCATGGCGCTCACTTCCATCTACAACATCATCGACAGCGTGTTTATCGGCTACGGCGTCGGCGCAATGGCGCTGTCCGGACTTGCCATCACGCTTCCGCTGATGAGCCTGCTCACGGCGTTTTCCACACTCGTTGCCGTGGGTGGCGCAACCATCGCGTCAATCCGCCTGGGGCAGAAGGACTTAAAGGGCGCTGAGGACATCCTTGGCAATGTGGTGCTCCTGAGCCTGATAATCGCCGTGATCTATGGCGGCGTCAACTATCTTTTTCTCGACGACATTCTCCGCATCTTCGGCGCAAGCGACGCCACAATCGGCTACGCGCGCGACTTCATGGAGGTGATTCTGCTGGGCTCGCCAGTGCTGTTCCTGCTTCTGGGATTCAACAACGTGATGCGCGCCACGGGCTACCCTAAAAAGGCGATGCTCACGTCAATGCTCTCTGTGGGATGCAACATCGTGCTCGCGCCGCTGTTCATCTTCGTGTTCAGCTGGGGCATCCGCGGGGCGGCGCTCGCCACGGTGCTGTCGCAGATTGTGGCAATGGTATGGGTGGTGGGACACTTCCTCGACAAGCGCACCTTCGTGCGACTCAAACTCCCGTCGCTGCGGCTCGACCGCCGCATTGTCAAGCAGATTTTCAGCATCGGCGTGTCGCCGTTTGCGCTGAGCGCATGCGCATGCTTCATCGTGATCTACACCAACTATCAGTTACTCTCCTACGGCAACGACTTCAGCGTGGGCGCCTACGGCATCATCAACCGCATGCAGATGCTCTTCGTGATGATAATCATGGGTGTGGCGCAGGGCATGCAGCCCATCGTGGGCTACAACTACGGCGCTGGGCTCACCGCCCGCATGCGGCAGTGCGTAACGCAGAGCATCACGGTGGCCACAGTGGTGTCAATGGCGGGATTCGTGCTGAGTGTGTTCACCCCGCAACTGCTTGTGGAGTGCTTCACCGACAACGCCTTGCTCGTTCGCCTGGCGTCGAGGGCATTCAAACTGTGCATGATTGCCTACCCTATCGTCGGTGCGCAGATAATCATCAGCCAGTACTTCCAGTCGATTGGCAAGACGTCGATATCCATCTTTCTCTCGCTCTCACGGCAACTCCTGTTCCTGCTGCCATGCCTGGCGCTACTGCCCGTGTGGATGGGCATCGACGGCGTGTGGCTCAGCATCTCCCTGAGCGACCTCATCGCCTCCCTCACCGCCATCGCCATCTACCTCTTCTTCCGCAACCGCTAAAACAGGCTCATATCAGTCTTTCAAGCATCCGATTGGCACAACGCACACCCCATCCTGTCGTTGATAAGCATATTGCCCTACCCCGGTCAGCACCATTTTGAAAGACGGCGCTTTCATTCTGGTTGTGTCAATCTTTTCAGACAAAGAATTCAATGTCTTCGCACCATCCTCAATAAGTTTGTCACCGCCAAGTTTAATCTCAATCAATCCGTACTTGCCATTGCGCAGATGAATCACCGCGTCGCATTCCTGTCCGTTCTTGTCCCGGAAATGATACACAGTCCCGCCAAGAGCATCAGCATAAACACGCAAATCCCTGACACACAATGTTTCGAAAATCAACCCGAACGTATTCAAATCGTTAACCAAGTCTTCTGGACCAAGTCCCAATGCAGCGGTTGCTATCGAAGGGTCTGTGAAGTACCGAGTGTCTGATGTGCGGATAGCAGCCTTGCTCCTCAAATTAGGATTCCACGCAAGCGAATCTTCCAACACAAAGATTTTTTTCAATGCCTTCAAATATGCATAAACCGTGTTTTCCCCGACTTCAGCACTTTCATTGGTTGCAATGTCGGCCAAGATTGTTCCCACAGAAGCCTGGCTTCCCTGATTTCTTGCATACGAACGCATTATCCGCCGCGCCAACTCACTATCACGGTTCACTCCGTCGACTCGCGAAATATCAAATTTGGTAACCGCCTCAAAATACTCAATTGCCTGCTGCAGTGATGCCTTTTCAGTTCGCTTATTCAAGGCTTTTGGCCAGCCACCTCTACAGGTCAAGTACGCCAAATGCTCCAAATTTATTTCATTGATTCCCTCTACTTGATATTTTTCCTTGTCGGCATTAAACAATTTGCCGATGCTCACCTCGCCTGTAGAATCACTAGACTCCCATAGACTCATCGTCCGCAACCTAAGCCAAGCAAAACGGCCTGTTCCAGTATGAAAGATTTCATCATAACTCGGTGGGACAGCCGACCCTGTCAGTATAAATTGTCCATCTTCATCCCGCCTGTCAACCTCATGTCTTACTGCATCCCAAAATTTGGGAGCAACCTGCCATTCGTCAATCAAACGGGGCGCATCGCCACGGAGCAAAAGCCGGATGTTGGTATTGGCCATGGCCATATTCTGCGCCATAGTGTCAGGATCCGACATCGAAAGTACACTTTTTGCATGCTGCAATGCAAGGGTTGTCTTGCCGCAATATTTAGGGCCTTCTATAAGGACTGCACCCATAGCATCCAGTTTTTCTTCCAATAATTTATCCGCAATTCTTGTCTTATATTCTTCCATTTTAAGCAATTATTATCCGACTGCACAAAAATACTATATTTATTTACATATCACAAGTTTAAACCATTTATTTTTTATCCCGATGTGGCATTTGGCGCCTTTTTGATGTGGAACTTGGCGGGTTTTTGATGTGGCATTTGGCGGGTTTTTGATGTGGAACTTGGCGGGGTAGTTATGGTTTTGTAACTCGATAGTGACGGGAATGTGACATGGGTGTAATGCCTGTGTTACACCGTCTGCCGACTTTTGCAGCAGAAAAAATCAACTGCAAAAGGTTTAGATGAAGTTTATTTTAGGTTTGACAGCTGCTGCCTGCATCACTCAGGCAGCCAACGCAAAGATTTTCACAGGAAAGGTGGTCGACGCCACCACCAACGAACCGCTTATCGGTGCCACGGTTGAAGTGGACGGCACCAAGACGGGTACAGTGACCGACATCGACGGAAATTTCACCATCGACTGCAAGGAAGGCTCGCAGTTGACGGTGCGCTACGTGTCGTATAAAACAATCTCGGCACGCGCCACGGAAGCAATGACCGTCAGTCTTTCGCCCGACAACCAGACGCTCGGCGAAGTGACAGTGACGGCGCAGAAGCGCCAGAACCTCGACTCCTCGGTGCTTGAGGCGGCGCGAAAGAGCCTTACAGTGCAGTCTGGCGTGTCGGCTCAGCAGATTCAGCGCACGCAGGACAAGGATGCCTCGGAGGTGATACGCCGCGTGCCGGGCATCAGCATCATCGACGACAAGTTTGTGATGGTGAGAGGTCTCTCGCAGCGCTACAACAATGTGTGGATCAACGGCAGCGCAGTGCCGAGTTCGGAAGCCGACTCGCGCGCGTTTTCATTCGACATCATCCCGAGTTCGCAACTCGACAACCTGATGATTGTAAAATCGCCGGCGCCTGAATATCCAGCCGACTTCAGCGGCGGTTTCATCCTTATCAACACCAAGGACATCCCCGAAAGCAACAGTTTCTCCGTGACTCTCGGAGGCAACATCAACGAGAAGACCCATTTCCGCAACTTCCTCCACGGCAAGAGCAGCGCCACCGACTTCCTCGGCTTCGACAACGGCATGCGCAACTTCAACGGAGGCATCAACGGCTCGCTCCGACAAATTGACGGCGGTGTGGACCTCAACGGCAACGGGTTCAACAACAACTGGCTTGTGAGCAAGTCTACGCCATGGGCGGACCTCTCGCTCTCTGCCGACATCACGCGCGTGCGCCGCACCGACAACGGCACCAAACTCGGTCTGCTCGGCGCCATCAACTACAGTTACTCCACCCGCACAGTGCTCGGCATGGAGAATTCGCTCTTCGGCGCCTACGACGTGGAGCACGACCAGCCGAACTACCTGCGCCGCAGCATCGACGACCAGTACACGCGCAACGTGCGTCTGGGCGCAATGCTCAACCTCGTCTACATCTCTCCTTCGGGCAACACCCATCTGGAGTTCAAGAACATATTCAACCAACTCGGCAAGGACCGCTACACCTGGCGCGAGGGCTACAGCGCTCAGAGCGACCCTGTGCACAGCGCCGAATACAACTACAGCAGCCGCGCCACCTACAACGGTCAGTTCACGGGCAAGCACACCATCGGCGAGAACCGCATCGACTGGAGCGCTGGCTACTCCTACGCCGACCGCAACATGCCCGACCGTCGCCGCTACACGCTCACCGACGACCAGCGCGACGGTGAGTACGGACTGATTGCGAGCAACGACGTGAACCGTGAGTTCACTCTGCTGAAAGAGCATATCGCATCGGCGGCAGCCAACTACAGCCGCACGTTCGCCCTCGGGCGCATCAACCCGATGCTCAAGGCGGGCGCCTACGGCGAATACCGCACCCGCAGTTACCGCACCCGCAGTTTCATCTACGGCGACTTCCCGCAGGACATGCGCTACGGCGACCTCGCCGCAACGCTGAGCAACTCAAGCAACTACGGCAGCGATGCGCTCTACCTGATTGAGGAGGTGAAATGGCGCAACAACTACGACGGCAACAACACCCTCGGCGCCGCATACGCCTCGGTCAACATCCCCGTAGGTAAGTTTGACATCTACGCCGGTGTGCGCTTCGAGCACGACCGGATGGAACTTATATCCAACACCCAGGACAGCAAGAAGAGTCCGACAAGCACCTACTACACGTTCAACGACTTCTTCCCGTCGGTCAACGCCACCTACCACCTCGCCGAGAAGCACCAGTTGCGCCTCGCCTACGGCAAGTCGGTCAACCGTCCGGAGTTCCGCGAAGTCTCGTCGTCGGTGTTCTACGATTTCGACCTCTCGGGCAACGTTCAGGGTAACCCTAACCTCACGGCATGCTACGTGCACAACGCCGACTTCCGCTACGAGTTCTACCCGTCGAAGACGGAGATGATTTCGGTGGCTCTCTTCTACAAGCATTTCCAGAACCCAATCGAATGGACCTACACCGTAGCCGGCGGCACCGACCCTGTCTACTCCTACAAGAATGCCGAAGGCGCCTACAGTTATGGCGTGGAGGTGGACATCAAGAAGTCGCTCGACTTCATCGGCGTGCCCGACCTGTCGCTCGTGTTCAACGGCGCTCTGATCAAGAGCAAGGTGAACTTCAGCGCCGACGACCAAGAGAAGGACCGCCCAATGCAGGGCCAGTCGCCCTACATCGTCAACACGGGTCTCTTCTACCAGAACCAGCCTACGGGCATCAGCGCCGCAGTGCTCTACAACCGCATCGGCAAGCGCATCGTGGGCGTGGGCCGCAGCATGGGTTCGTCGGACGACAACGTGCGCATCCCCGACTCCTACGAGATGCCGCGCAACGCCATCGACCTGAGTCTGTCGAAGAAGTTTGCCGGCCACTGGGAGGTGAAACTGAGCGTCAAGGACCTGCTCGGCGAGCGCGTGGAGTTCAAGCAGTTTGAAAACGGCGTGCACCTCAACAACGGCACGGTGAAGGACGTGCAGGAAGTGACCCGCAGTTACACCCCGGGACGCAACTACAACCTCTCGCTCACTTATAAATTCTAAGACTACTAACCATTTTACAAACAATAAACAACAATGAAAAAAAACTTATTCAAATCGCTTGCCGCCGTAGCATTGGTGGCACTCGCTGCAACCACTTTCACATCGTGCAGCAACGACGACCCTACTCCAGATGAGCCTACTCATGGCCAACAGGAGCCTATCGGCAAGGACGGCATCATCAAGATCTACGACGACCTGCTCTTCGCCGACAACACTATCGGCAACGGCGACCAGGAGGTTATCTTCAAAGGCAAGCAGACTCTGAAAAAAGGCACATACCTGCTCAAGGGTTGGGTGTATATCGCAGAAGGCTCTGAACTCACCATCGAGGCGGGCACAATCATCAAGGGCGACAAGGCATCGAAGGCTGCCCTCATCGTTGAGCCGGGCGCAAAACTCTATGCCGAAGGCACAGCGCAACAACCAATCGTCTTCACTTCGGCTCAGGCAGCAGGCTCACGCCGTCCTGGCGACTGGGGTGGACTCATCCTCTGCGGACGCGCTAAAAACAACCAAAAGACACAACAAATCGAAGGCGGCCCACGCACTAAGCACGGCGGCGACAACGATGCCGACAACTCTGGCGTGCTGAAGTATGTCCGCGTTGA
>CAVAOU010000072.1:0-7645 GCA_963590085.1 Senegalimassilia sp.
GGCTTCTTTGGCTCCGTCATCCTACTCGCCAGCCAACGATGCCGAGATCGACACATTCGATGGCGTTGACCTCACATTCAGCGAGGATGTAACAGTCGTTTCGTCGAAGACAAGCAGCATCAAGTTTGTCAAGGGCAGCATCGATGATGCCGGCAACGTAACTGGTGCCGATGCAACTTCAAGCGATTTCGACTCTTGGATGGTTACAAGTTCGAAGCGCGCGCCGCGTATCTGGATGGCTGATATGGACACTTACACTTGCTCTACAAGCCTCGAGGCAGATGCCGACTACTATCTCGTAATCCCTGCAGGCTTGTTCAAGAACAGCGCAGGTTCTGTCAACGAGCAAATCGTGCTCCACTATACAAAACCAGAACTCAAACCGGTTGTTCCGACAGCCTACTCGCCAGCCAACGATGCCGAGATCGACACATTCGAAGGCGTTGACCTCACATTCGGCGAAAGCGTAACAGTCGTATCCGCGAAGAAGAGCGGCCTCAAGTTTGTCAAGGGCAGCATCGATGCCGAAGGTAATGTAACTGGTACTGATGCAACATCAAGCGACTTCGACTCTTGGATGGTTACAGGCTCAAAGACCTCGCACCGCATCTGGATGGGCGATATGGACTCTTACACGTGCTCAACCAGCCTCGAACTCGGTGCAAACTATTACCTCGTGATCCCTGCCGGCTTGTTCAAGAACAGCGCAGGCGCAGTCAACGAGCAGATTGTGCTCCACTACTCAAAGGCAGAGCCTAAGCCTGTTGTTCCGACTGCCTACTCTCCAGCCGACAATACCGAATTGGATTCGTTCAGCGGTGTCGACATCACATTCGGCGAAGACGTAACTGTCGTTTCTTCGAAGACAAGCAGCATCAAGTTCCTCAAGGGTAGCGAAACCGGTACTGATGCAACTTCGAGCGACTTCGACTCTTGGATGGTTACAGGTTCAAAGACCTCGCAACGCATCTGGATGGCTGATATGGACTCTTACACTTGCACAACTACATTTGAGGCAGGTGCCGACTACTACTTGGTTATCCCAGAAGGTTTGTTCAAAAACGCCAAGGGATACGTCAACAATGAAATCGTGCTCCACTACTACAAGTCAGAGCCGTTGCCAGCATTGGTTCCGGTATCATTCTCTCCAGCCAACGATGCCACTATCGACTCGTTCAGCGGTGTGGATGTAGCATTCGACGAGGACGTGACTACAGTATCTGCTAAACTCAGCGAAGTGAAATTCGTAAAGGGCAGCATCGATGCTGAAGGCAACGTAACAGGTACTGATGCAACAGCGTCCGACTTCGACTCTTGGTTCGCTTCAAGTTCGAAACGTGCTCCACGCATCTTCATGGCCGATATGGACTACTATTCTTGCACAACCAACCTCGAGGCTGATGCCGACTACTATCTCGTAATCCCTGCAGGCTTGTTCAAGAACAGCGCAGGCTCAGTCAACGAGCAGACAGTGCTTCACTACACTAAGGGCAGTGGTGTCAGCGGCATCGACGCTCAGACAATCGTTGTAGGCACAGATGCCAACACAATCGTTGTCAAAGCAGCCAATGCAAAGGTTGACGTTTATACAGCAGCCGGTGTGAATGTGGCAACAACAGCAACCGTTGGCGGCCAGGCACGCATCAGTGGTCTCGCATCAGGCATCTACCTGGTACGCGCCGTTCAAGGTGACGTTGTCAAGACAGTCAAAGTGCGTCTGTAATCAATAGCAATCAAGCGTCGTCAAGACGCAATCCCCAATAAAACGGGTGGCAGCCAATGCGGTTGCCACCCGTTTTTCATATCAGTGAGGGTGCGAAATCTTTAAAAAGGGCGGAAGATTGTTGCTGTTGAGGCTATTTTGGAGTAACTTTGCAGGTGGATATAAAGGAATGATGTTGAAACGGCTGATTTTAATCATATTACTTACTTTTGCTTTTGGCGTTCAGCCAATCGTTGCGCAATCACGCTATGCGTGGCGCGAATCGGTCGTGACCAACGCTTCCACTCTTGTCAACACTCCCCGTGCCGATGAAGGTATAGAGGTTTACACCCGTTCGGGTGCATTGATTGTGCGCAATCAGGAGCGCACCACAGTTACGGTGTTGACAATCCTCGGACAAGCCATCTCAACAACCACTTTGAATGCCGGCACCCACGAGTTGCGCATCGGCACTCACGGCATCTATCTCGTTAAGATTGGAGCCAACACTATTCGTGTTGCCCTGTAAGATTTTTGACCACTCGGCAGGGATTACCTACTGCCACCACTCCGTCAGGAATGTCGCGCACAACGACGCTGCCAGCGCCAATTACGGTGTTGCTGCCTATCGTCACGCCAGGCAGTACGGTTACATTGCCGCCAAGCCACACGTTGTCGCCAATTGTGATGGGCGAGGCTTTCTCAAGACCTTTGTTGCGACGCTCGGCGTCGAGAGGATGCTCGGCTGTGTAGAAACTGCAGTTGGGACCGATAAACACATTGTCGCCAAACTTCACTTTTGCCTCGTCGAGAATCACACAGTTGGTGTTGGCGAAGAAATTTTCGCCCACTTCGACGTTGTATCCGTAGTCGCAGAAGAATGGCGAAACGATTGTCAGATTCTCTTTTGTTGAGCCCAAGATCTCGCGGAGCAATTCCTTGCGCTCTGCCTCTTGCGATGGGCGCAAAGCGTTGAAGTCGTATAGAGCCTCGCAGCAGGCTTGACGCTCGGCAAGCAATTGCGGGTCGTAGTTTGCATCGTAGTATAGGCCCTGTTGGCATTTTTCTTTTTCAGTCATAGTTAATAGTGATTAGGTGAATCTTATCTGTTGTCGCGGCATGCGTCTATCTTCAGCAGCGTGAATATCAGGAATGTGAATCCCCAAAGCGATGAACCGCCGTAACTGAAGAATGGTAGCGGGATGCCTATGACGGGGCATAGGCCAATCACCATGCCGATGTTGATGCCGATATGGAAGATGAAATACGAAGCGACGCAGTAGGCGTAGACTCTGCCGAAGGCATTGTGCTGGCGTTCGGCAATGCGGATTGTGCGGAGCACAAGAAACAGGAATGCCGCAATCACAGCCGCTGAGCCAATAAAGCCTTCTTCCTCACCGATGGTGCAGAAGATGAAGTCGGTGTGCTGCTCAGGCACGTATTTCAGTTTCGTTTGTGTGCCGTTGAGAAAGCCCTTGCCGGTGATGCCTCCCGAACCGATGGCAATTTTCGACTGGTTTACGTTGTAGCCATATCCACGGAGGTCGTCGACGATGCCTAAAGCCACCTTGATGCGCATTTGTTGGTGGGCGGCAAGGATGTCGGTAAACACGTAGTTGACGGAAAAGAGGAACACCACAGACGCCAATGCGAAGGAGATGACAAGGAGTATCTTGCGTGCTTCTCTCTTGAGCATTTCCCACAGCAGATAGCCTACGGTGATGGCGAGAGTGCCGACCATAAGCCAACGGCCGTTGATGTCGAGTCCGCAGACGCAAAGTATAGTGTAGACAAGTCCGCATCCGAGGTAGATGAAGAATATGTTGCGCGTCACTACCGCAGACTTGCAGTAGAACACCACCATCCCGAGAATCATCAGCAGAATCAGTGCCATCACGATAAACTCGCCTCCAGGGATGCCTAAAATAACTATGCTTGAGTACTTCAGCGCAACCACAAATATCACGATGGCGCACAGACCTGCAAAAAGAATCAGTCCGCTCATTCCCTCGCGGTAAAGCACGAATATCAGCGAAGTGAAGACCAGCGCCGACCCTGTTTCCTTTTGGCAGATGATCAGCAGTATCGGTGCCATTATAATGGCCGCTGCCTTCAGATAGTTGCTGAATTTGGCATTGAGTGAGAAATTATAGGAACTGAACAGTTTGGCAAGAGCCAGTGCTGTGGCAAATTTGGCAAATTCGGCAGGCTGCAGGCTCACCGGTCCAAGCACAATCCATGAATGCGAACCCTTGACGTCGGGCGCTATGAAGATGGTAAGTAGCAGCAACAGTAATATGCAGGCATAGATAGGGTAGGCATAAGTGTCGAAAAACCAGTTGTCTACCAGCAGTATGACCACGCCAAGCAGCGACGACAGCCCAATCCAGCAGAATTGCTTGCCCGAAAACTCCGAGAAGTCGAGCATGCTCGCGTTGTCGAAGTCGTAACTTGCTGCGTAGATGCTTATCGCGCCAGCAATTACAAGCAAAAAATATATGACGAGAACAGGAATGTCTATTCTGCGAAATATTGATTTATTTGTATCTCCGTAATTCACGTTGCAAATATATAAAATCTTGTGTAAATAAGAGTTGCACTTGCCGCACCGCTATTCGTTTATCCGCTGGATTGCCTCAAACGGGAAGTTGGCAACGTATATTGTGCAGCCCGTGGCCTTGACCTCCTTGGCTATCGCTTCACTGATTTCCTGCAGAGAAACGCCGTCGGCTTGCTCCTGTCGGATAATCTCGTTGAGCGATGCAGTGTCAAGAGCCTCATCGGCGATGATCGCTATGCCTTGCACGTATAGCGTGTATGCAGTTTCCTCCTCTACCGGCTTGTGGTTTACTGCACCATTGCAAGTCTCAAACAGGTGCAGTTTGTAGGCCGCGCCATTGTAGACCGTGAAGGGAGCAAGAAGTCGCATGTCAGTTCTTTTGTGTGCGTTGATACGGATGCTGATTGTAGATGTCGGACCGCAGTCGCGAGCGCGACAGGGAAATCTTGTCGACAATCACCGAACTCTCAATAGCCATGCGGTAGTCGAGATAGCCGTAGACACGTTTCGGCGCACGCGTAGAGTCGGTTTGCAGCACGATAGGAGAGGTGCTTTCTGGCATCAGGCTGAGAGTTTGATATTCAGTCGTGCCGTCGGCATAGTCCACACCAAGAAGCAAGTGCGCTGCATTCTTTGAGTTGACGATAAACATCCGCCACTCGTAGCGGTCGCCTTTGCGCATCTCGGAGTCGGAGTTGAATGAGAAGTCCAACTGCACGGTCTCTCCATTCTGGCGGCGGTCGAACATCAACGAGTGCGACAACTGCCAAATGTCCACACTGTCGCCTGCGGCAATAAGTTTCTCGCCTGCGGCTTTGGCTTCTTTCTTGGCGTCGCGCTGACGTTGCTCGAGGATTGTGATGGCATCCTCATAGACTTCATCGTAGATGTCGAGATTGTGCCCGTACCACATCAGTGATTTCTCGAAATCTTCCTGTGTGTAGCCGTGCTTCAGCAGAATCGACTGCTTGAGTGCTTTGCGGGCGTCCTCATTGGCGTATGCATCGCGGTTGAGTTCCACCACGGCATCGCCTTCGCTCATGTCGGCCAATAGTTCTGCCATGTTGCCTTCCGAGATAATGCCTTTCGGCGTCTTTGAGCAGGAGGCAAAGAGCAGAGCCATGAGTATGCAACCCAAATACAAGCAGTTTTTCATCACTCGTTATTCTTTGTCGGTAGTTTTGTCGTCGGCTGGCTCTTCCTTTTGCCCGTTGCTGAACGACAGATATTTTGAGTAAAAGAATATCAGCACGATAATGCCTACAGAGATCGCTGCGTCAGCCACATTAAACACTGGACGGAAGAACTCAAAGTCGGTTCCTCCAACGCCAGGCACCCAATCGGGCCATGTGCCTTCAATCAGCGGGAAGTGGAACATGTCCACGACCAACCCGTGAAGGAATGTGCCGTAGCCGCCTCCGTCGGGAAACATCGTTGCAACCGTAAACGGTGTCGATTCGCTGAAAATCAGCCCGTAGAACATGCCGTCGATTACGTTGCCTATGGCGCCAGCCGTAATCATTGACAGGCATACGATAAATCCTTTGGGATAGTCTTCCCGATGGCGAATCTTGATCAGGAAGTAGACCAATGCCACCGAAGCGATTATGCGGAAGATTGAAAGGAACAATTTGCCTCCCAATTCGATGCCGAATGCCATTCCCGGATTCTCGATGAAATAGAGTTCTGCCCAGTTGGTGAAAACCAGCGACTCTCCCAAGCGGAACGACGTCTTTATCCAGATTTTAAGAAGTTGGTCGGCAACTATAATCGCAAGGACTATAATTGCCGCCAACGTACCATTAGAAATTTTCTTGTTTCGCATCAATAGAAATTACTTCTTTTTTAAGTTTTCCTGTTGCTTGCCCTCGATGCTCAATGTGGCATGGGGCACTGCCTTGAGACGCTCCTTTGGAATGAGTTTTCCCGTTTCGCGGCAGATGCCGTAGGTTTTATTCTCAATTCTTACGAGAGCGGCCTTGAGGTGCTGAATAAACTTCATCTGGCGTTGAGCCAAACGTCCCGATTCCTCTTTGTTGAGGGTGTTGGCACCTTCTTCGAGCACTTTGAATGTTGGCGACGTGTCGGCGCAGTCGTTGCCGTCGGAGTTGGTCACCTCGTTTTTCAACTGTTCATAGTCTCTGTATGCCTTTTCAAGTTTTGCAAGAATAATCTCTTTGAATTCCTGCAATTCTGCATCGGAATAGCGTGTTTTCTCAGCCATAGTCAGTTAAATTTGGGTTATTACTTATTTGTGGATTTTTACAGATGCAAACAGGTCGGGATACTCATCCATGTCGAGTTCCGAACGGTCGGCTTCTGCAATTTCGGCAATGGTTATGCTCTCGGCGAGTACCTGGCGGGCGATGTAGTCGGAATATTCCTTAACTGCCTCGTCGGTAGCTGCATTAGGAGTGATAACCACGTCAATCTTGTCTGTTATCTCAAATCCGCTGCTCTTGCGGATGTTCTGGATGCGGTTTACAAGTTCGCGGGCGATGCCTTCGCGGCGCAACTCGTCGCTCACGGTGATGTCGAGAGCAACAGTGAGTGAGCCTTCGTTGGCAACGAGCCATCCTGGGATGTCCTCGGAAATCACCTCAACGTCGGCGAGTTCAACTGTAGCGTCCTCACCGTTGATGTTGAATGTGAAACTGCCTTGCTTCTCGAATTCAATGATGTCCTTTTGCGACATTGATGTGATTTGTGCCGCAAGGAGTTTCATGATTTTGCCGTATTTCGGGCCAAGTTTCTTGAAGTCAGGTTTAACTTTCTTCACGAGCACACCTTCTTCGTTGCTTACAAACTTGATTTCCTTCACGTTGACCTCATTCTTGATGAGCGCGCTCATTGCCTCGATGCTTGCCTTTTGCGCTTCGTTCATCACAGGCACCATAATCATTGCCAGCGGTTGGCGAACTTTCAAGTTGGCCTTGCGGCGGAGTGCGAGCACCATCGAAGTGATGTCTTGAGCCATCTTCATCTCGGTTTCGAGAGTCTTGTCGATGACTGATTCGTCGACAGTCGGGAAGTCAGCCAAGTGCACCGATGTTGTTTCGCCTGTGGTGGCTGCTGTCAAGTCGGTGTAGAGTCGGTCGGCAAAGAATGGCGCAACCGGTGCTACAAGCAGTGCCACTGTCTTCAGACAGGTGAACAATGTCTGGTAAGCCGACAGTTTGTCGTCGTTCATTTCGCCGCCCCAGAAGCGTTTGCGGTTCAAGCGCACATACCAGTTGCTGAGGTTGTCGCCCACAAAGTCGGAGATTGCGCGTGCTGCTTTCGTTGGTTCGTAGTCGTCGAGGTCGGCTTCCACTTCCTTAACCAATGTGTTGAGAAGGGAAATGATCCAACGGTCAATTTCCAGACGTTTCTCCACTGGTATC
>CAVAOU010000073.1:0-7616 GCA_963590085.1 Senegalimassilia sp.
GCATTAACTACGACAGCAACCAGCGCACCATCAGCGACTGGATAATCAAAGAGGCTTAGGCCGGAGTTATGGTAGGCAAAACCATGAAAGTGAAAGTTTTTACAATTGGTTAAGGCGAATTAAAGAAAAAAATCATAACTTTGCAGTCTCATTACGGAATTTTAAATTTCACAATAATTATATGATTAACGCTCAAGACATTAAGATTGGAACTTGTATCCGCATGGACAACAAGTTGTATTTCTGCATCGATTTCCTTCACGTAAAGCCAGGTAAAGGCAACACATTCATGCGTACAAAATTGAAAGATGTTGTCAACGGTTACGTTATCGAGCGCCGCTTCAACATCGGCGAGAAACTCGAAGACGTTCGCGTGGAGCGCCGCCCTTACCAGTTCCTCTATCAAGAGGCTGGCGACTTCATCTTCATGAACCAGGAAACTTACGACCAAATTCCTATCCACAAGGATTTGATCACTGGCGTTGATTTCATGAAAGAAGGCGACGTTGTTGAAGTCGTTTCCGACGCTTCTACAGAAACTGTGCTTTTCGCAGAAATGCCAATCAAGACTCAATTAAAGATTACCTACACTGAACCAGGACTCAAAGGCGATACTGCTACCAACACTTTGAAACCTGCAACAGTAGAGACTGGCGCAACAGTGCGCGTTCCGTTGTTTATCAACGAGGGCGAGACTATCGAAGTCGACACTCGCGAAGGCTCTTATGTAGGCCGCGTAAAAGCATAACCGACAAACGGTTAAAGCAAGCGGGCGCAAAACCAGTCGGTTTCGCGCCCGCTTTGTTTCTTCAGGCATCAACGGCTAAGCGTACTTCTTGCGCTTCGTCATCGTGAGACACAACACAAATGCCACTAAGAGCATAAAGCCCATAAGCATAAACGCATTGCGCGAGCCTATGGCCGTTGCCTCGGAGAATTGACTTGAGGGAGCGGCAAGTTGCTGAGCGGCAACAATCGAGGAGGCTACAGCCGTGCCCATGGCGCCTGCCAACTGCTGGAAACTGTTGACCAAAGCATTGCCGTCGGCCGACAGGTGTTTCGGCAATTGCGAAAGTCCGAAGGTTATGGCCGTCGGGCAACCCAATCCCTGCCCTATCGTGTAGACCACGTAGAAGCAATAGAACATCATCGTGGTGAGCGAATCGCCAAACCATGCGAAAAGCAACAGCGAGCAAAGCATAAAGCCGTAGCCGCATACAATCGGAGTGCGCGCGCCAATCTTGTCGAGCAGCCGTCCGCTGAGCGGCGAAATGACAGCGCCGACAATACATCCCGGCACAAGCAGTCCGCCAGCAATAAACGCGCCTGTATGGTTGGAAATCTGCGAATAGTTCGGGATTACATAGCCCAAAGCCAATACTGAGAACTGCGCTATCAAAATTACCGTCAGCGCCATAACAAACTTCCTGTTGCCAAGCACCTCGACGCGCAATAACGGTTGCTCCTTGCCCCGCGACTGGCGCACAAACCAAACGAGTGCCACTGCCGCAACAACAAGCAACGAGACGACCGTTATGCTCACCCACCCAGCCGACGAAGCCTGCACTAATGCGAGGATAAAGGTGGTGAACCCAACCACAATGAGTGCATAGTCGAAGAGATGGAAGCGGGAATGCTCCTCCGGCACAGAGCGCTTGATGAGCCAGCATCCCACAACAAGCGAGAGGATGAGCAGCGGCATCAGCGACATGAAGATATACCGCCAACCGAACATCTCAACGATAAATCCGCCAAGCACAGGCCCGACAGCAGGAGCAACGGCAGTCACAAGCATGCCGATACCCATGAATGTGCCAATCTGTTCTTTCGGGGCTTCGCCGAGAATAATGTTGTACATCAACGGCAAGGCAATACCAGTGCCAACGCCCTGCACCATGCGGCCTATCATCAGCACTGCAAACGACGGAGCAACGGAGCACATCACCGTAGCGCCGATGAAACTGCACACGGCGATGAGAAACAACGTTCGCTGCGAGCAGTTGCGCTTGAGATAGGACGACATTGTGATTACCAGCGATAGCACAAGCAGATAGCCAGTGGTGATCCATTGCACTGTGCTTGTGCCCACTTCAAATTCCTTCATCAATGCCGGGAATGTCACGTTCATTGCCGTTTCGCTCACCACACCGCAAAACGACATCACTCCCGTGGCAAAAATCTTTCCTACTAATTTTATACTGTTCTTCTTTGTCATCAATTTTTCTGCAAAATTACTTAATTACTGGCACATAGAGATAACTGTCGTAGCGTCCGCCACTGAGGATTGTGTGCCGTCCACGGTTGTGGGTAACCGGCGAGGTAACCACCTCCGCTTTGTCGGCAACCTCAGTAGCATTGCCTCCGAGGGTGACTAATTTCACATTAGTGTCACCTTCATCGTAGGTCATGCCCTCTGCCGGAATGGTTATCTTAGCACTTCCGAAAGGTATCGCCGCCACAGGTGGCTCGTATGCGCCCACAGTGAGTTGGAGATATTCGCCCTTGTTGAAGATCAGACCCATCGGCCATATCTGGATTTCCACTGGATAGGCTACACCCTTGTTCAATTTCTGCTCCGCCTCTTTCGTTAACAGATAGTACGGCTCTGCCTCCGTCGACTTCTGCTCATCGAGTTTACGCATCGACACACGCATAAAGCCCGTAGCCGCAATGGGCATCCCCGTTACCGATGGGATGGCATTGCCGTGCGAGTCAAGCTTCTCGATGCGCACCTGAAGGTCCATGTCGTCATAATCCTCGGCAGCCACCCAGAGGTGGAGTTTCATATAGCCGGTGATTTCTGTTGACTTGTCCATCTGCATGCGATAGACCAAGCGGTTCTCGCCAGATGCTTCAGAATCGTAGGTCTGGCGCATAGCCTTTCCTGGCTTTTTCGTCTGAAGCACGCATGAATTGCCGTTAAGATACAACTTCTTGTACGCAGTCCTTTCAAGAGGCCACGACTGTTCAACGCGGTCGACCACATCTTCACCGCCAGGATTCAGCACACTCAGCCGCACCTTCGGCGTCTGCTCCCATCCGTTGTCAACACCTTTCAGATAATGGTCGAAAAAGCGGAGAAGGTCGTCCTGGTGAGTGTAGAAATCAAGCCACTCGTTGGTGTTGTGCACACGGAGCCACTTGTCGCCCTTCAGACGGCGGAAACCGTCGAAAGTGCCGTGGGTGTGAACATCGTTGGTGTAACTTGCCACCACATAAGCCGGCACATCAATATTCTCGATTTTCGGAGCCTTGTCCTGCCAATAGTTGCACCAATAAGGATGAGTGGCAAGCATCAGCGGCTGATTTTCGAGCAAGCCATATTGCGAAGAAAACGTTTCGGCTATCATCTCGGCAAACTCCGGCATCGGGATGCCGCCGCGGTTGGTGTCGCGGAAGAGGTCGGAGAAGCCTTCCCACGGGGCAATGGCAGCAAGATACTTCGGACGCTCGCTGGCAATAAACCACTGCGACGCTGTGAGCCATGAGTTTCCCGCCATCGCCACCTTCTGGTTGTTCCACGGCTGCTGGCCAATCCAGTTAATCACATCCTTCGCATCGAGGGCATCGTCATGTCCCCAGTAAAGCAGATTGCCCTCCGAACGGTAGGCGCCACGCTTGTCGGGGTTGACAATGGCATAGCCGCGGGCGCACCAATATGCAGGATCAGGCGCTTCAAACTTCTCAAGGCCGGAGGTCATTGCCTGCGGCACGCCAGAGCGCATTGGCACATCGTCGAGCATCTGCCCACCCACTTCCTTTCCATAGGGGCTCCATGCAAGGATTGCCGGATAATTGCCATCTTCTGCTGGCAGAAACACGTCGGTGTAGATTGTAACACCATCGCGGAGAGTGACTGCCACATCGCGAAGCATCCTTATGTCGCAGGGCAACGGCATCGAGCCTTGACGGCGGACAGTGCCCTTGCGAAGCAACAGAGTGTCGGGATGAAAACCAGTGTAGCGTGCGCGGTCGGCCGATGTGGGAAGAGCCCGTCGCAAAGGAGCGGTAAAACTGCTGCCGTCAGCGCCATGGAGAGTAACTGTCTGCGCATTGATACCCGTTATCGAGCATGCGGCAAGCAGCAAATAGAATATGCGTTTCATAACAATGATATAAAATTTTACAAACCTATTGTTTTTTCCGTCTGCAAAATTACGAACAAATCATGCTCCAAACCCATAAATATAAAGCCTATATTTGTCAAAACGAAAACACTTCAGTATTTTTGCAACACCAACACGCAATCGAATGGTAACACTGCAACATTTCAGCCAACTGATGCAGATGCAGGGCAAAAGCATCGAAAGCATCCACGTGAACGAGATGACGGCACAGAAACTGGACAGCATCGGCATCGAGTCGACCTATGCCGACTTCTTCTCGTTCGTCCTCTTTGAAAGCGGCGAGGCAACCTATTTCATCAACAGTCGCCGCTACGAACTCAAGGCGGGCACAATCCTCGTGCTGTCGCCCAAGCAGTTAGTGTTTATCGACAGTTTTTCTGCTGATTTCAAAGCCGTCTACGTGTCGGTCGAAGTGTCGATGATTGAAAAGATACTCACCCATAGCGTGGAGTACAAAGTACTTGCCGACCTATTTATAACCAATCAATTGCCAATATCGGAGCACACTGATGAGCATTGGGCGCTGGCGCAGTCCACGATGCACCTGATGCTTCAGTTGCAACAATCGCACGACGTGGGCATCCGCGAAACGATGCAGGTAAACCTGCTACGGAGCCTGATGGGAATAGTGTCCGACGCCCTTCAGGGAGGCAGGCAAATGGCAGGCATCTGCCATCAGGAAGTAATCTACAGGCAATTCATCGCCCTCGCAGCCACCCACTATGCGCAGCAGCACTCCACCCGCTTCTATGCCGAGCGGTTGTGCGTCACACCCGTGTACCTGGCACGCATAGTGCGCCGCTATTCAGAAAAGACCGTGAAAGACTTCATCCTCTCGCTCGTCTACCACGATGCCATCGACATGCTCCGCTACACTGATGCCCAGATTGGAGAAATCGCCCAAAGGCTTGGCTTCCCAAACATCGAGACATTCAGCAAATTTTTCAAGAAGCGCAACGGACGGCCGCCGTCGAAGGCACAACGGCGGTAGGCAAAGATGCAAGGGAAGTGACAAATTGTCATAATCCACGGTTTGGCACGGGTTATGCAAATTCCATAGTGTCGCAACCGACAAGATGTCGGAACCGACACAGAAATTGATAAACAAAATAAAAGATATTGATTATGGCAATTAAACCTTTGGCTGACCGAGTTCTCATCGAACCAGCAGCCGCTGAAGAAAAGACAATCGGCGGAATCATCATCCCCGACACAGCAAAAGAGAAACCATTGCAGGGCAAAGTCGTTGCCGCTGGTAATGGCACAAAGGACGAAGAAATGGTTGTCAAAGCAGGCGACACTGTGCTCTACGGCAAATATGCAGGCACAGAGTTGGAATACGACGGCACAAAATATCTGGTAATGCGCCAGAGTGACATTTTGGCAATCCTCGACTAATCGAAAACAAATCAATCTAAAAAAAGAAAACTATCATGGCTAAAGAAATAAAATTTGACAATGCAGCTCGCGAAGAGCTCAAAAAAGGCGTTGACGAATTGGCAAACGCCGTAAAGGTAACACTTGGTCCTAAAGGCCGCAACGTGATTGTCGACAAGAAGTTCGGCGCTCCCCACATCACCAAGGACGGTGTAACAGTTGCTAAGGCTGTTGAACTCGAAGACGAGTTCCAGAACATGGGTGCACAACTCGTTAAGGAAGTGGCTTCGAAGACTGGCGACGACGCCGGCGACGGAACAACAACCGCTACCGTTTTGGCTCAGGCCATTGTCAACGTAGGCTTGAAGAACGTTGCTGCCGGTGCTAACCCAATCGACCTCAAGAGAGGTATCGACAAAGCCGTGGCTAAGGTGGTTGAAGGCATCAAGGCTCAGGCTGAAGAAGTTGGCGACGACATGGCAAAAATCGAGAACGTGGCACGCATCTCAGCCAACAACGATCCTGAAATCGGCAAACTCATTGCCGACGCTATGGCTAAGGTAAAGAAAGAAGGCGTAATCACAATCGAAGAAGCCAAAGGCACCGACACTACTGTAAAGGTTGTTGAAGGTATGCAGTTCGACCGCGGCTACATCTCTCCATATTTCGTTACAAACACCGAGAAGATGGAATGCGAGATGGACAACCCATACATCCTCATCTACGACAAAAAGATCAGCGCTTTGAAGGATATGCTTCCAGTGCTCGAAGCCGTTGCACAAAGCGGACGTCCGTTGCTCATCATCGCTGAAGACGTCGACAGCGAGGCTTTGGCTACATTGGTAGTAAACCGCTTGCGTGGCTCGTTGAAGATTTGTGCAGTTAAGGCTCCTGGCTTTGGCGACCGCCGCAAAGAGATGCTCGAGGACATCGCAGTGCTTACCCACGGTGTTGTAATCTCTGAAGACAAAGGTTTGAAACTCGATATGGCTACTGTCGACGAACTTGGCTCTGCCGAGAAGGTCACTGTAGACAAAGAAAACACTACTATCGTCAACGGCAACGGCGACAAGGAACTCATCGCAGAGCGCGTGGCTCAGATTAAGGCTCAAATTGAGAAGACCACAAGCGACTACGACCGCGAGAAACTTCAGGAACGTCTTGCCAAATTGGCTGGCGGTGTGGCAGTGCTCTACGTTGGCGCACCTTCAGAGGTTGAGATGAAAGAGAAGAAAGACCGCGTAGACGACGCCTTGAGCGCAACCCGTGCGGCTGTGGCAGAAGGTATCGTTCCTGGCGGTGGCGTAGCCTACATCCGTTGCGTTGCCGACCTTGAGAACCTCCACGGCGACAACGACGACGAGAACACTGGTATCCAGATTGTGAAACGTGCAATCGAGGAGCCTCTCCGTCAGATTGTTGCAAACGCAGGTCTTGAAGGCGCGGTAATCGTGCAAAACGTAAAGGACGGCAAGGGCGACTACGGCTATAATGCTCACTCAGGCAAATACGAGAACTTCTTCGCAACTGGCGTCATCGACCCAGCCAAGGTTACACGTGTGGCTCTCGAGAACGCAGCATCAATCGCTGGCATGTTCCTTACCACTGAATGCGTAATCGCTGAAAAGAAAGAAGAAAACGCTGCTCCGGCAATGCCAGCCGGTGGCATGGGCGGCATGGGCGGCATGATGTAAGCCACTCATATATGGCGACGATAAAATCCACTTTTAGATGTAATCGTCAAAACATCAACTAAATACAAGCAAAATCACCTCTATTATTAGGGGTGATTTTGTTGCTTAAAAATTACCCATTATATTTGATATGCAAATAAGATAATTCCCTATTTATTACCACCCTCTAAATTATGAACCTAAGAGTAACGATTCTAAAGGACAAAACGAGAGCAGACGGTTCTCATACAATACGGATTGCTTTATCTCATAATGGAGCAACTCGCTATTTTGTAACTCGCTTTTCTGTACCGTCAGAAAAGAATCTGAGAAATGGAAATGTGGTGAACGTATCAAATGCCACCTACATCAATCAACAACTTCGTACGTTTCAAAACAAAATCTATTCAATATGTGATTTAGTAGAGGATATAGATGT
>CAVAOU010000074.1:0-7608 GCA_963590085.1 Senegalimassilia sp.
AAGAGGATGCTCAGTGCACCCTCGCTATGATTCGTAACTATCTGCCGCCGGTACTTCGCGAGAATAAAGACGATTGGTATATTGAGTTCTACGCCTTCGATCCTGTCCAAAACAGGATGAGGAGGAAGAGAATCAAGGTGAACTATGTAAAGGGAACCACGGCACGGAGGACCTATGCCCGTGGGGTGATGCGGCGCCTGTCGGAGCACCTTGCCGCTGGTTGGAACCCGTGGGTTGCCGCAGAGAGCAGCAGCGACCTCCGCACCTTTGCCGAGGCGTGCGACCGATATGAGGCGATGGTCGATAAGATGTACGCCAGCGGGAACTACCGGAAAGAGACCTATGCAGGTTATAAGTCGAACCTGAAAATTATGCGCCTGTTTAACAACAGCAGCGAAACGCCTATTTACTACGCCTACCAGTTCGACCGGAAATTCTGCCAAGCATTCCTCGACTACATCTTCATCGAGCGCGGGGCGGTGGCTCAGACGCGCAACAATTATCTGAACTTCCTCCGAGTGTTCAGCGGGTGGATGCTCGAACACAGTTACACGCCAGTCAAAGCGTCGGACGGAATTTCGCCCATTTCAAAACGGCTCATCCAGAAGCAGCGCACCGTAATTCCGAAAGAGGTGGTCGGGCAAATCGCTGGCTACCTCCGTGAGCACGATCCGCATTTTCTTCTCGCCTGTTATATTCTCTATTACTGCATGATTAGGCCTGTTGAGATGACTCGCCTGCGGATTTCCGACATAAGCGTAAAAGATTCGACAATCACAATCCCAGGCGACGCGTCGAAAAATCATCAGACGCAGACCGTAACCGTCCCCCGGAAATGTATGGAATACATGATCGAGATTGGAATATTCCAGAAGCCCGGTAATTATCACATCTTCTCCGTGTACAACCTCCGTCCAGGGCTCCAGAAAATCGACCCGCGCATCTTTAGGGGACACTGGGAGAAACTGAGGAAAGCGCTGAAACTGCGGAGGGAATGGAAGTTCTATTCACTCAAAGATACAGGAATAACCGAGATGCTCGACAACAATCAAACGAGCATCTCAGTCCGTGATCAGGCGCGCCACTCAAGTCTTGCCATCACTGAAATCTATACGAGGCACGGGAGAAAGGCGAATGCCGAACTGCTTGACTACGACGGGTCGTTATGAGTCGAGCCGGTAAAATTCGCCTTTCATCAGGCGCTTCAGCCCATTGTCCTCGAGGGTGGCCGTAATCTTGCCGCAGATGAATTTCTGTCCATGCACGAGGAACACGGCGCGAGGGTCGGGCACGGAGTCGGCGAGGAACGAGAACGTATATTTAGTTTTCACGTTCACTGCCGACTTCTTTGTGCCGTCGACTGTTGTGGTCGGGTAGGCGGATTCGCGGTCAGAGAGGCGCATGCTGTACTGTGGCAGATAGAGAGGCTCGTCGAGGCTTGCGCCTTGGTCGTAGAACGTCAGTTTATCGACAATCGGACACGCCTGAAGCGTAGAGTCGTGCCTGCCGTAGTAGTTCGTCCCGTCCCAGTATGCAACAAACAGGCTCGACAGGTATTCCGTAGAGTCGGTATCGTTATCGATCGCCCTAATGGGAGTCGACGAGCGCCACGTGGCGGTAAATTCGTCAGTGAATTTGTTGTTGTAGATGTTAGTCTTGTAACTATCGCCCCATATAAAGGACGCACGGGCGGGAATCTGTTCGTAGGAGGTGAATGTCATTTCGCTGTCGGTCGCGCCGCTGTCCGACGGCACCGGGACGAACACTGCATACCCGTAGTCAGTCCAGTCGACGCGTGCCGGAATTATGTTGATTTCTTCCTCTGTGGTGTTCTCCGGAGCGTTCTCCATCGACTTGCCGTAGATGTTGAGCATCTGGGGCTTGTTGGTGTTGAGCTTCACGTTGTCGCCCGACGTGGTCTTCGATGTGCCGTCCTCCCATGTAGCGATGCACCTCATGGCGAAGTAGGTGTCGTATTCCTTCACCCGATAGAGGTTGTGGTAATACGAGTATGCGCCCTCCGTTTGAGTGAAGTTCGGCGTATACTTGAGGAGGTTGGCATAGGTGCTGCTGTCTCCGTTGAGCAGCGCCCGGAAGAACGTAATCCACAGAGGAAACTCGTAGTAATGGCTGTTGTAACCGTCGATTAAGTCTTGGCACGACAGATATTGCCAATCGTCATCGTCACGGCTGCCGTATTTATAGACCTTCGTATCAGAGAACCCGGTGTCGTCCTTTTCCGACGTTTCCACGTCGAAATCGTCCGTGACGTTGTCGAGCGCAACCAATGGCAGCGCATCGTTGTGGGCTTTGGCGTAGTGGAATTCGATGGTTTTCGCCGTGTGGTCGATGTCGAAGTCTCCGCCGAGGAAGAGTTCCAATTGCTCAAGGTATTCGGTCAGCGTCCAGTGGGGGAGAGCACTCGCAATGTTCATCGACTCCCATGCAGCCGGAAGCACGTTACAGCAGAGTAGGTGCCGGTGCTTTGAGGCGTTCCATTCCGAGAGGTCGTAACTGTAGCCAGTCGAGTCGAGAATCAGCTGGGTCAGGCTGAGCAGAAAATACATCGGGGTAGGGTGTGTGGTCTTCAGTTTATGGGTGGTCATGTCGACGGCGTTTTGGAGCAGTCCGGAACCATCGTTAACCCACGGGATGCAGATGAACGGAGTGTCGTCGATTGACTTGTAGCACAGCCAATCGTCGACGGTCAGCATTGTCATCGGTATATCGGGCGGGGTAATCTGTATTTCGTTGATGTAGATGTCGTCGAACGTGGTGTCGTAGTTCGACGCGGAACGGCCTTCGAGAAATTGGCACTTAACCGACTCTTCGTTTGCCGACACCACGGTCAGCGTGCCGTAGCGCGAGAACGTAGGGCCGCACGTCAACTCAGCATCGAGGCGGATGAGTCCGCGGTCGATGTCGTGGCGGTTAAGATAGCCGAAGATGTCTATATTCTGTTGGCAATTCTTCAGCGGAAACTCGATGCTCAGCGTATAACTGTCGCTCTTGGAAAACGCGCGGTTTTCAACCACATACTGCACATTGCTGCCGGACTTCACCACGGCAGTTTTGCCTCCGATCCTTACTTCCATTGGCTTTTCGGTGATTTGTTTCTAATAAGTTTTGCATACTCATCCTGCGCCTGCTGGATGCCGGTGTCGCCCGTTACGGTGTTGACCGTAACGAACGGCTCGTTTAGCCTACGGTTAAGGCGGCCGATGGCGGCGACGAGGGCTGTGTTGGCGAGCGCCGTCTGTCTTGCGCTTGTTTCGCTCGCCGTCGTGGATGTCGTCACGATGGTTGGCGATATGCGCTGCACGTCTGCCATTCGGAGCGAGCCGATAGTGTTGGTGCGCTGGGCATATTCCAGCGCGTCAATCAGCGGGCGAGCCTGCGGAGAGTTAACCAGTTCTTGCGATGCCACCCATTCCCCGGCATGGACTATGCCGGCAGGTTCATACTTGCCGCCAGGGCGGGTAAAGCCACCTTCGGCGTAGCCCGTAGCGTCGGCGGCCTTCTGCTGTTTCTTCAACAGGGCAATTTGCACAGCGCCCTGGGCTGTTGCGATGGCGGTGAACAGCGGAATCATCCACAATGCCGCAGGGTAACCTGCCTCCAAACCTGCGCCGACGGCGTAGAGCACGTTTTTCGCCGTTTGGGCAACGGCCTCGATAACCTTCATCTTGAACTGCTTCTTTGATGCCTTGTTCTTCGATTTGGCTATCTCTTCATCTCGCTGCTTCTCGAGTTGCTTCACTTTATAACTGTTGCCTTCGGCGAGTTCAATCTCCTTCGAGTAGCGGGACTCGATAGCCGCCTGCTCAATCTGGGCATTTGCCTGCACGAAATCGCTGGCGGTGGTCATCATACTACTCAGAGTGCTTGTGCCTGCAGTGACTACGCTCGCGAGCGCCTCGGCTCCAGCACCAGCCTTGGCGAGTACGCCGTCGAGCCCTTCGCCCCACTTGTCGGTGTCGCTTTGGCAGATGCCCATGAAGTTAGACCACAGACTTTGTAAATTGGTCAACTGTCCGAGAGTAGAGTCGCCGAGCATCGAGGTTTGGCTCTGCGACAGCGCCGCCTTCTTTGCTTCGGCATATTCCTTTTCGGTGATGATGCCGTCCTTCAGTTCCTGGTTGAGTTTTTCGAGCGTCTCCCGATACTTGCTGGCGGCAGGTGCCGCCTCCTGCTGTGCCTGTGATGAGAGTTTCAGCACGTCGGACATCTGCGTGCGGAGTTTGTCGAAGATGGCGTCGGCCTCTTTCTGCGAGAGATTGCCGTCCGTGACCATTTGCCCGAGGACAGTTTTAGCGGTGGACAGTTGGTCGGACTTGTCCTTGTTGCCCGCCATCTCCTTCTCGATGGCGTTGCGCATGTCGATGAACTTCTTCTGCTTTTCGAGTTTGTCGTCGAGGAGTTTGTCGGTAATCTCACGCTCCACGTCGGCGCGTTCCTTCGACCCTTCCGCGTAGATGGTTTTAAGTTTCTTCAGGTAGCCCTGCTCGGCACGGAAGAGCGCCTCCTTGTAGGCCTGCTCAGAGAGTTTGCCGTCGGCGTATTGCTCCTTCAACTCGTTTTTCTTGTCGGCGTAAGCGGTTTTGGCGTCAGCAACCAAAGCATCCTGATGTTCCTTTTCCGCTTTCTCTGCGGCCTTGTCCGCTTCTTCCTGCTCCTTCTGCTCCTGCTCGATCTGAGTTTTGAGCAGCGACAGGCGCTCAGATACGGTCAAGTCCTGGCGCTCGAGTTTCTTTTTGAGCAACTCTTTGTCAATCTCATCCAACTTGTCGCAATATTCCTGGTAGTCTATCAACCCCGTGCTGCGGGCAGTCGCCGCATTGAGGCGTTCCTGCTCTGCCCAGCCTTCTTCGGCGGCGAACTTGTCGGCAGTAGATTTCCCTCCACCAGACGAGGAGGATGTTGTCGGAGTCGTGGCCGTCGTTGATGGCTGAGCCGCAGAGGTGTCGCCCTGGGTTATGTCTGAGACTTGCGCCCCGTATCTGTCAGCGAGATATTTATTGGCCTTTTCGAGTTCTCGGATGCTTCGTTTGGTCGAATTAATAGCCTTGTTCGAGGCAGACCAGTTATTATAAGCCTCGTTTTCTGGCTCTTCCGCGAGTTCCCATTCTGCTTTGGCCTTGCCTTTTTCTTGAATTTTCCAGCCAGCGGTATCTCGATAAGTTTGTTCCTTTTGTTCGGCCGCTGCCTTTGCATTCAGATATCTTTTACTCTTCTCGTCGTAGTCCTTTTGCTGTTCGTCCAGAGTCTGCTCGAGTTCGATAATTTTGCCCATATTCTCCTCGATTTTGGCGGCGGCGGCCTTGGCCTTCGCTGTTTGGAGAATTGCGCGCGTCAAGTCGTTGTAACTCTTCAGCGCCTTGCCGAGCATAATCTCTTCTTGGCTCATATTGCCAAAATAGGCAGGATACATTTCCTGCAACTGCTTGGCGGACTTGATGCGCTCCTGCTTCGATTTGTTCTCGTTGGTGGCGGCCTCATAGAGCATTTTCAGCCGTGTTAACTCGTTTTTCGCATAGTCGGCGGAGGTAGCGTTGATGTCGGTGAGGCTCTTTACATACTCTTGGTGCTTGCGGCGAGCTTCCTCTGCGGCAGCAGCATCGTCGCGGAGTTTCTCTATAAACGCTACGATAGCGGTTACTGCGATAGCGATAAGGCTCGCAAGCAGGCCGAAGATATTTTTACGCATCGCCATATTCAACCCCTCCACTGCTACCTTTGCAGCGCCTATGCCTCCCGTGAAGAGAGCCACGACGACCTTGCACAGGCCGACAGCGACAGCCCACGCCTTGTGGAGCGCTGTAGAGGCTGCTGTTACGGTGTTAACGAGCGCCGTCTTAATGGCGACGGCGTTGACCACAACGGCATAGGCGGCAACGGCTGCCGTCAGCCCGATAATCTCGGTCTTGTGTTGGCCGAGGAACTGGATGGCTGTTATCAGCCCTTTTGTGAATGTCTGTAGTTTGCCGTAGACGGAAAGCACCATCGGCGCAAGTTCTTCGCCGAGGGCAACCGATAACTCGTGGAGGCCGTTTTTCGCTTTGTCCAACTGAGCCTGTGCCGTTGAATTTTGGATGCCCGCCTCTTCGCCCACGCTGGCAGCCTGCTCAAACGCCGACTTGGCTTCACCAAGTTGAGTTTTGACATCGCCTATCTTGTTGGCGAGGGTGACGAATGTGGTGGTAACGCCAGAACCGGACACACTCAGGTCGGCGAGAGTTTTGGAGATGCCGTTCTTGTCGAGTTGGGACAGACGCTCGACAAACATCATCAAGCCTTCGGTCGACGACCGTTTCAGCGCTGCGGTAAACTCATCGACATTCATGCCCGCTGTTTTGGCGAACTTGGCGGGGTCGGCGAGCATCTTGTTGAGTACGGTCTGCATCGCCGTCGCCGACTTCTCCACACTCACTCGGTTAGCGTCGAGAATTGAGCCGAACGCCAACATCTCGTCCATAGTCATACCGGTAGAGGAGGCCATCGCGCCCATACGGCTCGCAAAATCGACCATATTAGGCGCAGAGGCGGCGCAGTTCTGCGACAGGGTATTTATCGCCGAGCCGACGCTCAGCATCGCTTGTTCGGTGCCCATAGATTCTTCGAGGCCGAAGATACCTGCCAATTGGGATATGATTTGCGGAGCCTCCGACCCAAGTTCATCCATAGCCACCCCGATTTGGTCACCGGCACGGACGAATCCGAGCACGTCCTCCACGGAGTTTTTGCCCAGTCGGCCAGCGGCGGCCGCTAATGCGTTAAGGTCTTCGCGCGTGGTGCGGGTATCCATCTGCTTGAACGCCTCGTTGAGTTGTTTCACATCGTCGGCGCTCATGCCCGTGAACTTCTGGGTGTCGGCCATCGCCGTATCCATGTCGGCATAATCCTGGATAGCGGCCTGCATGCCGGAGATTGCTTTCCTCCCAATATCTAAAACCGCACTGATGGAATAGTAGCACTTATTATACCAGCCCGACAACTTTTGCCAGGCCGTTTGTTGATTGTTTAATTCTTTGTTTATCTCAGCCAAAGTCTCTTTAACCTTCCTGATTTCAGCGGTTTTTTTTGCCCACTCTTCAGTCCCACGTTCACATTGTTCCAGACTTTGTGTTAAGGTTCTCAGGGTGCGTTTCAATTCTATAGGCGACGCCTTGTCTAAATTTTGCATCACCTTCGCTGCGATAGCCGCGCTTGATTGCAGTTGCCTAATTTCTCGATTAGCCTCATTCAGAGCCTTCGTATTTATTTTTATAGCTTGTTTATCTCCCGCGCTGAGGGCTTTTTCAAGGGCCGCTTTGAACTTTGTCGCATTAGCGGCCAATTGGTTAAGACGTTGTTCTGCCGCCTGAGAGTTTATCTCGACGCTGACGGTTGCTCTGTCAGAAATTGTGGACATATCTTTATCGTTTTTCCACAAAAATATAGAGGCAAAACCTCGCCGCAAAAGACAGAAACCAGTTAGCGATGTTCTTCCAAATACGCTTTAATCCTTTCTTGGATGAGAACCAATGCGTCGGTTGTGTTTTTTTTCGAGTGACAGGAAGTCCAACTTTTCACATAATTGCACTCCGAGTTAGGGAAAGGTTGCAGATC
>CAVAOU010000075.1:0-7596 GCA_963590085.1 Senegalimassilia sp.
CTCTGTAAACTCCATCTCATTGTCGAAGCGAACCCCTACTGCAAAATATTCCATCACCTCATCGGTGAAATCATTGAGATTCCATGTGAAGGTCACGCTGAAATTGTCGTCGTCGGGCTGATAAATCGGGTCAGTTATCGTGTAGTCGATGCTGCCGGTCAGGTACCAGTCTTCCGCCCAGAGTTTCACGTCCCTCTTGTCAACGCCGTCAGCCCATGGCCAGCAAACATAATCCGCCGACTCCTTGCCCTTAACCTTGAGAAAATGAGTGTATTCGCCAGGAGTAAACCACCGTTTGGTAGTGTTTACAAAATCCGTTTTCAACTCATAATTTGTATTGCTCTCAAAATTTTTTAAGTTGCAGGAAATTCTTTTACCCCATTCAGTGCCATCGATGACCCAACGGGTAAAATACTTGTAGCCTTCAAACGTATCAGCGTCGATATTTCTGGCCCAAATTTCATAGCCCTCGGCGTTTGTGCCCACCAGCACATAAGGAGTATACACTGAAATAGAATGTCTGTAAGTGCCTTTGTCGTTGATTTGATTAACCTGCGTTGCATGATAAGTGTTTTCGTTCTCTTTAGCAGAAGTAGAAAGCGAAGATGAGAAAGTTGCCAACAAGGCTGCAATTCCAACAAATAATTTACGTGTCATAGTCGTAGAAATTTTGTGGTGTTACGAAATTGGGTTATCAATACTCTTGTTTCTATGACAACGAAAACGTGCGAGAGTTTACTGTTAATTTTGTTAATGCGCCGAATTTAACAATTTCTTGCAAAAATTTCCCTCCCGTACCATTAAAATCGGTAAAATCGTCAACGTAATGACGATTTTGCTGGTAATTTCGTCATTATATTGACGAAATTACCTATTTTTGCAAAGAACCAATAAACAACGACTACTATGGAAGCAATCAGTAGAGCCATTCAGCCAATAATTGAATCCCACATTCAGCCGCACAAGGCCGTGCTGCTTTTCGGAGCGCGAAGGGTGGGCAAAACCTTCTTGATGAAGACGATTGTCGGCAAGCAAGAGGGCAAGACTTTGATGCTCAACGGCGAAGACGCCGACGTGCAGGCATTGCTCGCCCAACGCTCCGTGGCTAACTACAAGCGCTTGCTCGACGGCGTCGAGATGCTGGCAATCGACGAGGCGCAGCACATTCCCGAGATTGGCGCAAAGTTGAAACTGATTGTCGACGAACTCGACGTAAAGGTCATTGCAAGCGGGTCTTCGTCGTTCGACCTTCTGAACCAGACGGGCGAACCGCTTGTGGGGCGATGCTTCCAGTATCAGTTGTTTCCTTTTTCACAGGCGGAACTGTCGACCGTAGAAAACGCCCTTGAGACTCGTGCAAACCTCGACGACAGGCTTGTTTACGGCGCATATCCCGAAACGGTCATGCTGAAAAGCAATGCCGACCGCGCCGACTACCTGAGAAGCGTTGCCGACGCTTATTTGCTGAAGGACATTCTTGCGCTCGACGGCCTGCGCAATTCTGCCAAGATGAGGGATTTGCTTCGCCTCATTGCCTTCCAAACGGGTAGTGAGGTGTCGTACGACGAGTTGGGAAAGCAGTTGGGCATGAGCAAAAACACCGTAAGCAAATATCTCGACCTGCTCTCGAAGGCATTTGTGGTCTACCGGCTCGGCGCTTTCTCAGGAAATCTACGCAAGGAGGTTACTAAGGCGGGTAAGTGGTACTTCTGGGACAACGGCATCCGCAACGCCGTGCTCAACAATTTCGCGCAGCCGAGCATCCGTCAGGACGTGGGGCAACTGTGGGAGAACTACCTTCTGTCGGAGCGGATAAAGCGCAATCTCAATCTTGGGGAGCACCGCTCGCCGTATTTCTGGCGGGTGTATGGCGGACAGGAACTCGACTATGTAGAGGAGGTGGATGGCACACTGTCCACCTACGAGATAAAATGGGGCAACAAGCATCCCAAAATGCCGGGCGCCTTTGCTTCGGCATATCCCAATGCCTCGTTCGAGGTGGTAAACCGCGACAACTATCTTGACTTTATTGGGTAAAATCGTCAACGTAATGACGATTTTACCAGTAATTTCGTCATTATATTGACGATTTTGCCGAATTCTGCGGTGCGGGCATAAAAAAAGCGGGCGCTGAGCGTCCGCTGTGGTGAGCCTCTTGTCGGATTCGAACCAACGACCCCGAGATTACAAATCACGTGCTCTGGCCAACTGAGCTAAAGAGGCATTGCGGAATTGCGAGTGCAAAAGTAGTACTTTCTTTTGGCTTCGCCAAATTTAATAAAGTCTTTTTGAGAAAATTTTCTGCGAGGAGAGGGAAAAGTTTGCTTTGGTTGGTGCAATTCATTCGAAAAAAGGGGGGGCTTCGCCGATTGGCGAGGCCCCCCGATATCTAACAAAATACCTTATTAGAATGTGAATTGAACGCGGGCTTGAACAGCGTGTACGTTCTTGTCGTGTGGCAAGCGGTCGATGTCGATGTGGTGCCAAGTGTAGTCAAGCATAACTTGAGCGAACTTGTTGAACGCATAGTTAAGACCGATTGTAGTAGAGTAGATGTCGCCACCGCCAACGCTTGTTGCGCCAGTTGCAGGCCAGTCTACGAGGTAGCCGTCAGCATAGTACTGGTCGCGGCCTGCAGAGTAGTATTCACCCTTAGTGAGGTCGTTGAGGCCAGTGTAGTTGAAACGAGCAACGAGTTCGAGCGACTTGCCGCTGAGACCGTTCATCACGCCGTTGAACTTGTCGTAAGTGTAGTCGTTGCCGAAGAACTTGTAGCCCAACTCAACATAAGCGCCGTTGAAGTGGTTAGTGCGGATTCTGTTGGCAGTTTCCCACAAGTCGATGTCGCCCCAACCATCGATGTTGTCCTGGCTGGCGATGAAGATGCTGTAAGAGTCGCGGTGCTTAGTCACGATTTTGTGCTGATACTCAGCGCGTGCGAAGAAGTTAGGTTTAACCAACAATGCTTCAACGCCGAGGTTGATCACTTCGTTAGCCCAAGGCAATGTAGCGCTGCAGAACTTGTTGTTCTCGTCAACGTAAGTTTCGAGCGACTGCCCCAAAGAGTAAGTCTTTTTCAAAACTGTAGAACCCTTAGTTGTTTGCTCTTCGCCACCGCCGAGTTTAGAATAGCGAGCGCTTACACCAACGTGGAATGCGTCGTTTTTCTTCTCTGCGTTGCGATACAACCAGCGGCCTGCCAATGTTACGCCGTTATAGCCGGCAGCCAAGCGGTTGTAAGCGCTTTCGGTGAACAAACCTTGGTAAGCCAAGAAGTGGTTGTCAGAGTATTTGTAAGTGATACCGAGTTCACGGCCTTCGCCAATTGAGTTGGTCATACCTGGACGAGAGATGAAGTGGTAAGAGCCGAGAGAAGTTTGGCGAGCCATTGTTCCTGCAGGGTCGTTGTAGTAACCAACCTTCACAGCGTGAGTGCCTTTTTCGCCCTTAGTAGCATACTGGAGGAAGATGTTCTTTTGGGAGAACTTGCCGCCACCGAAGCCGAAGTCAGCGTAGAAGTACCAGTTTTCGCCGTAGCTCATGCTTGTGCGGATACGTGCGTCGCTGATAGTAGCACCGCTCTTCAAAGGAGTAGTTTCTGAGTTGTAGTAAGCAGCGTCAGCCATGAAACGGGCACCGACGGTAAACTTAACTTTCTTCTCCTTGTTGTCGATTTTCAAAGTCGGGTTGTTGTCGAAGTCCTGTGCAGAAGCAGAGAGGGCCATAACAGCCAAAGCCGACATGAGGATATATTTCTTATTTTTCATTGTTTTGTACTGTTTAATTAATTAAGAATGAATTCCTTTTCCTGTTAGCCTTGAATTGATTAGTAGCCAAGGTTGTTGAGCAGCTCGTTAGCGTCAGGAACTGTGAGAGGTGCCTGGCTGTTGTCGAACAATTGGCCTGCGTGGAATGGGTTAGGCAACTTGGCGTTACCGCGCATACCGTTGTCAAGCATGTACTGGAGGTTCATCTCAGAGTGGTTGGTGAAGCAGCCGTCCATGTAGATTGGCCAAGTCTGGCTGTCGCCAGAGAATGTGCTTACGGTTGTTGCAGGCACAGTAACCTTCATCAAATCGTCGAATTCAGTTGACCAGCCATAGTTCCAGTAGCCCATGTATTTAGTGATCTGAGCCTGAGAGTCGAACGAGTATGGGTGGTTGATCATGCCGGCGCGGCGAACCATGTAGGCTTGCCATGGGCAGTTCATTTCAGGATAGTTGTTAGGCGCACCAGAGATAGCCGGGCCAATGATGTGGCAGCCGTGGTCTTGCATGTACTTGATGAAGTCGGCTACACCGGTTGGGGTGTCGTATGCGATATCGGTTGCGTAAGCAGGGTCGCCAGTCCAGAGGAGGTAGCACATTGGGATACGTCCTTTGTAAACCTTGTAAGCGCGGTCAACAGCGTCGAACGAGAATGTTTGGAGGATGACCTTACCGTTGGTGTTACCAACATTGACTTTACCGTTCTTGTAGAATGGTTCGCTGCTGTTGGCAGGTTTGGTGATGATGTTCCAGCCGTATTTGTCGAGTTCTTTGTAAACGCGAGCCTCGATGTCCTTAGGCTGTGCCCAGCTTTCCTTGAACTCGATGTAGATGCCAGGACGGTTACCGCTGTCCTTAGGATCGGCTACGTAAGCGTTAGAGAAGTCGTAAACCAAGAAGTCCATGTAGCGGCTCTGTGCAGTCCAAGTAGTGCCTTCAACTTCAGTTGTAGGAGCTGTACCGCAGATTTCGAGAAGGGTCTTGCCTTTGAGTTCGTTTTTCACGTGGTAAGGAAGGATACGGCGGCCTTCTGCGTCGCGGTTAAGCATCTTGCCTTCAGCATAGGCGATTTGGTCGGCAAGGGCGCTGATGTAAAGGCCGTTGCTGTAGACCACCTGTGCGTTCTTGTTAGTGCGCCAAGCAGCGAGAGTTTCCTGCATTGGGTCGTTGGTTGAAGCGTAGGAAGCGCGAGCCTGCTCGAGGTTGTCTTCGTTGAACCAAGAACCAGCGTCGAGCATAAGCAACTCAGCGTAGTAGTAGTTGCGTGGGTAGTAGCTGTAGTAGTTACCGAGGTCGTTGTTGTATTGAGTCTCGATATCTGCTTCAGTAAAGTTACAAGGAGTACCGTCTTCGTAGGTGAGTGAACGGTAGAATGCCTTACGGGTAGCAGGTACCTGGTCGCTGAACACTGTCTGGATGTTGGTTGTGCGCTTCAGGTTGTCGTCGTGGAGCGAAAGAACCACGCCGTCCTTTGTGCCCTGAAGGTCGCTCTCCAGGTAGTCGGCGCCCATGTCGCGGGCCCAACGCCAAGAAGCCTCAGTCTCCTCAGGAGTCCAGAATGTACTACCGCGGTGTGCGATAACTGCATACAAAGGCACATAGTCGCGTACCTTAGCGAGGTCTTCGTTCAAAACTTGAACCTCGATTTTTTTTGCTTGCTTGTTGTAGTCTACGAACTGCTGTTCGTCAGAGCACGAAGAAATGGCAAATGCAGCAACGATGCCAAACATGCCAATTTTTACAAACTGTTTGTTCATAAGTGAAGTAAAAAATTTATAAATGAAAGGATTAAATTCAGTCGTTTCGGCTTTTTGAGGCGGCGACAGGCGCCGGCTTTGTCCGGTGCCTGTCTTGGCCATCAAAATAACCTATTATTTATTTTTTTTGCTCAACAAGATATTGCTCCTGCTTGTAGGTGAGCGCCATGAAAGCAATCGAGAGCACGCATGCGCCGATGAGCAGGTAGAATGTTGCTTCCCAACCAGAGTTTTCAGCCACATAGCCGATAACGATGTTGGCGAGCACTGCAGTACCGAGCACGTAGCCCATGAAGCCAGTGAGGCCGGCTGCCGTACCAGCAACGTTCTTCGGAGCGAGGTCGAGAGCCTGTACGCCGATGAGCATCACCGGACCGTAGATGAGGAAGCCGATAGCGATCAGGCATCCGAGCACCACGTTGATGTTGTCGAGGTTGTACATGTAGACGAAGATTGCCACAATGATCAGTGCCATGAACAGGATTGTAGGCAACGCGCGGCGGCCGTGGAACACCTTGTCGCTCAACCATCCGCAGATGATTGTGCCAGGGATGGCTGCCATTTCGTAGGCGAAGTATGCCCAACCAGCGTCCTTGAGGTTGATGCCTTTCTCAGTGAGGATTGTAGGAGCCCAGTCGAGACATCCGTAGCGCACCATGTAAACGAAAGCGTTTGCGAAAGCGATGTACCAGAGGAGTTTGTTGCTCAACACTGTAGCGAAGATCTGCTTGGTCGACAACACCTCTTCAGCCTTAGCGCTGTAAGTGCTGCTGGCGTGGCCGCTCCACTCTTCGATTGAAGGAAGACCGCACGATTGCGGGGTGTCGCGGATCATCAAGTATGCCAACACGGCGATGAGGATAGCCGTTGCAGCAGGGAAGGCGTAAGTACCGATAAGGAAGTAGTAGTTCTCGGCAGCGCCATAGAACCATGAGCCGAACCACAGAGCACCGTAAACAGCCATCGGGCCTACGAGGGCGCCGCCGACGTTGTGGGCGCAGTTCCAGAACGACATCCATGTGCCGCGCTCCTTGATGGAGAACCAGTGGGTCATTACGCGTCCGCACGGAGGCCATCCCATACCATTAAACCAACCTACGAGGAAGTTGAGGGCTGCCATGAGGATGATTGCCCAACTTTTGTGCTCGGCGCCAATCCATTGTACAGGCACAATCATGAACAACATCGACAACGCTGCACAAACCAAACCCAACGGGAGGAACTTGCGCGCGTCGCTGCGGTCGCTGATTGAAGCCATCAAGAATTTTGAGAAACCATACGCAATGGCGTTCATCGAAAGCACGATACCGAGTTCGCCTTTGTCGAAGCCGAAAGGCGCCAGAGAAGGAATCGCCATCGAGAAGTTCTTGCGCACGATGTAGAAGCCGGCATATCCGATGAATATGCCGATAAACACTTGCCAGCGCAGGCGTTTATACTTTTCGTCGGCTTCAGGACCTCTTTCAATCTTGTCCTTGAATGCCGGAGGAGTTAGAAAATTTGACATTTTTTGAAATATTAGTTTGTAATTTTTTATGTTCTACGTTAACTATGTCTTCTAATCTTCGTAATATCCTTCCACCGTCGAAATTTACGATTTTCTTATGTGTGTCTGGGAATTCGTAGTTTGCCAATGTGGTTTCACTTTCATTTCGTAACTTTCGTTGTCCGATGCCCATTCACGCAATTACAATGGTTTTTATGCTTTGCCTGCCTAACCGATTGAGCGATTTGCCAATCCGCCGAGCGATTGGCTCTCTTTTCAACCGTATTCTCTTGGTTAATATCAGGCGGTCATAAGTCATTCTTCATTTCGAGGATTGATTTTAAGTTGTGGCAAATTTAATACATATTTTCATTACGCAACAAATTATCGGAAAAAAATTTCATATAAAAAGCAAATATTTTCGTTGTAGTTGTTTTTTCGCCCAAAATCGGGCTCATTTTGTAACCTAAAATTATGTTTTAAAACAAGTTTCGCTGGCGAAAGGGGAGAGGGAAGAGGGAAGAGTGGAGAGTGGAGAGTGGAGAGGTGAGAGGTAAGAGAGGAGAGGGTGACAGGAGTTGGAGCG
>CAVAOU010000076.1:0-7595 GCA_963590085.1 Senegalimassilia sp.
GCCATAAACAGCCAGTAGAACCAATCTGTGAGCATTAGTGTTGGCATAGATGAAGATTTGAATTGCTAAGTTACGACTTGTTTTCGTGAAAAGGAAATTTTGGCGCATAAATTTGTGCGTCGCCGCGGAATGTGTCGGGAAATTTGTTGCGGTGATATTGTTTTATTGAAAGCATTTTCATAATTTTGCATAAGGCGAGTTGCGCGCGGACGTTTGGACGGTTGCGGGCTTGCTGAAACAAAAGAGAGGAATACCCTATGAAGAAAGTTTTTGCTATATTGCTTTTGGCGCTGGCTTTGCCGACGGTGTCGGTTGTAGCCGAGCAGCGCGCGGCGGTTGAATATGTGGTCACATCTACAGCCGGCGGTAGGGGAGTGCTGACCATCGAAAACAACACCGACACGCAGTGCCGGTTCACGGTCTATTCGATAACAGGGCAGGTGGTGCGCACTCTCGTTGTGAAGCCTGGAAGTGAGAAGGTTGAACTTGCCAAGGGTTTCTACATCGTGAAGAGCGACTACGGCAGCCAAAAGGTCGTGGTTAGATAATCAATTGACTTTGAAAAACTTAAAATCCATTTATTTGTTGTTATGACACCCCTTATCAGAAAAATCGTAACTGCCACGACTGTGGCTTCGGCGGCACTTCTGTGCCCGGGCATCGTTGCCCAGACTTTCCCGTCAATCCCCGATAGTCAACTGGATGCGTATCCAACATATTCAGGCGACGACCTCGAACTGAAGGTTGATGCCACGGGCACCCATTTCACCCTATGGTCGCCAGGCGCCGACGCAGTGCGCCTGCATCTCTATACCGACGGCCATAACGGCGCTTCCTACAAGACCGTCGACATGGTGAAAGAGCCCGCTACGGGAGTGTGGCGCTACACCGCCGCAGAGAAACTCTATGGAAAGTACTACACCTTCCAGATATGCATGAACGGCCAGTGGCTTAAGGAAACACCAGGCGTGTGGGCTAAAGCCGTGGGCGTAAACGGCCATCGTGCGGCAATCATCGACATGGCGAAGACCAATCCCGAAGGCTGGAACGCCGATACCTATGTGATTACCCCTCACCAGACCGATGCCATTGTCTACGAGATGCACCATCGCGACTTCTCCGCACACCGCAACTCTGGCATCGTGAACAAAGGCAAGTTTGTAGCCATGCTTGAGCCCGACACCCACTCCGCCAACGGCGAACTCACCGGCATCGCCCATCTTAAGGAACTCGGCGTGACGCATGTGCATATCCTCCCGTCCTACGACTATAACACCGTCGACGAGACCCAACTCGCCGACCGCCAATACAACTGGGGTTATGATCCGTTGAACTACAACGTGCCCGAAGGCTCGTACTCCACCAACCCATCCGACCCATACTGCCGCATCCGCGAGATGAAAGAGATGGTGCAGGCGCTGCACAACGCAGGCATCGGCGTGGTTATGGACGTGGTCTATAACCATACGGCGCTGACTGACGATTCCAACTTCTCGCTCACGGCGCCAGGCTACTACTACCGCCACCGTCCCGACGGCTCCTATAGCGACGCTTCGGGCTGCGGCAACGAGACTGCATCCGACCGCAAGCAGATGGGCGACTATATCGTCAACTCGGTGAAATACTGGGTGCAGGAGTACCACATCGACGGCTTCCGCTTCGACCTTATGGCAATCCACGACACAGAAACGATGAGCCGCGTGGCATCGACCGTGCGCGCCATCAATCCAAACGCCGTTATCTATGGTGAAGGATGGTCGGCAGGCGACAGCCCACTGCCAGTGGAGCGCCGCGCGCTGAAGGAGAACGTGTCGAAGATGCAGGGCATCGCAGTGTTCAGCGACGATATCCGCGACGCAGTGAAAGGCCACTACAGCCGCGCCGAGGACCGCGGATTCGCTTCTGGCAAGGCTGGTCAGGAAGAAACGGTCAAGATTGGTGTTGTCGCTTCGACAGCCCACCCGCAGGTAGACTACTCCAAGGGTAGCAACTCGAAGTTTGCCTATGCACAGTCGCCTGAAATGATAATGAACTACGTGTCGTGCCACGACGATATGTGTCTCACCGACAAACTCCGCACCTCGATGCCTGAGGAGAGCGACTCCGTGCGTCAGCGCGTTGCCCGCTTGGCACAGACAATCGTGTTCACCTCACAGGGCACTCCGTTTATGTTTGCCGGCGAAGAGGTGTTCCGCGACAAGAAAGGTGTGCACAACTCGTTCTGCTCGCCCGACTCTATCAATGCCATCGACTGGAACCTCAAGCAGCAGAACCGCGAGCAGTTTGACTACTACCGCAACCTCATCGCCCTGCGCAAGGCTCATCCGGCATTCCGCATGACTAATGCAGCCGATATTGCCCGCAACATCGTCTTCGACAACCTCAAGGGCGACTGCCTCGTGGGCTACACAATAAAAAACAACGCCAACGGTGACGAATGGAAAGAAATCAAGGTGGTGCTCAACGGCAACGACAAGGACGTGACCGTGAATGTGGCTAAAGGCAACTGGACCATCGTGGCAGCCGACGGCAAGATCGACAAGGACGGCCTCGGCAAGGCGAAGGGCGGAAAGATGACAGTGGCATCGCGCTCAGCCTTGATTCTGGCAAGATAAAAAACGGAAATTTCAATATGGGCAACGACGACAAACTCCCAGTAACGCTCAACATTGCAGGCGAGCAACTCAAGACGGTGATTAACCGCGCCGATGAAGAAAGCATCAGGCGCATCGAGAAGGAAGTCACCGGGCTGTTCGACCGCTGGCGGATAGCCTCGCCGATGCGGTCGAAGCAGCAAGTGCTTGCCATGGTGGCGTTTCAGTATGCCAAACTCTACCACGACCAGATGGAGGCAGGACAGGGTAGGGAAGCGTCGTTGCGCAGTTTTATAGAGCAGTTTGAAAAGAGGCTCGACAAAATTGTGCTTGACGTCTGAATTATTTTCGCCTTTGGCGTGAAAATAATGCCTGTGAAATTTCATTAATTCAAAATTAATTTCTTACTTTTGTAAAAATTTGGTTCAGAATGGCTGAAAGTCTATCGGAAATTTTTGAACGATTGCTTGCCAAACAGCAAATTCTTCTTGAACGCTATCATGTGTTGGAGGACAAATTGAAGGCGGCCGACCTCAGGGTGAAAGAACTGGAGTCGGAGACAATGAAGCAGAAAGCGCGCATCGAGAAATTGGAGATGAACAACGAGTATCTGCTGATGGTACGCCAGGTTGCCCCAGACAGGGAGACGCTGAAGAAAGGCCACGACCTGATAACCAAGTTGGTGCGGGATGTCGATAAGTGTATCGAGCAACTCAAGGAATAATCTATGGCAGCCGTAAGGCTATTGATATAAAGACATTAGGAAAAGCGAACCGTTTGCATTGGCAGCCAAGGCATGCTGTATGCAAAGGAGAAGTGAAGAGGCATTGACAGACACCCACCCAAAAGGGATAAGAAATACCGCACCAATAGTGTGTGCCACTGGCACGCGTTGTTGGTGCTTTTTTATTATATAACTTAACTAATTGAAGACAAAATGATATTGAATGTAATAATAGCAGTTGTTGCCCTTGTTGTTGGAGGTGCTGCAGTGCTTGTCGTTACCAGGAGGATGGCTCACACAAGAGCCAAGAATATAATCGAAGAGGCGAAACTTGAGGCCGACGTTCTGAAGAAGAACAAACTGCTTGAGGTGAAGGAAACCGAACTCAAGATGAAGGCGGAGGTCGACAAGCAGGCCAACTCGCGGATGCAGAAAATCCAGGCTGCCGAAGCCAAGGCAAAACAGCGCGAACTGCAACTCAACCAGATGCAGTCGGAAGTGCAGCGCAAGCGCAACGAGAACGAAACAATGAAGGCTACCATCGACTCGCAGATTGCTGCAGTCGAGATGCGAGAGCAAGAGGTGGAAAAGATGCAGAAGAGCGTTCAGGAAACCCTCGAGCATATCTCCGGCCTTTCGGCTGAAGAGGCAAAAGAAAAATTGGTGGAGTCGCTGAAGGACGAAGCCAAGACAGCAGCCGCTTCCTACATCAACGACATCATGGACGATGCCAAACTCACAGCCAACAAGGAGGCAAAGCGCATCGTGGTGCAGTCAATCCAAAGAGTGGCAACTGAGACAGCCATCGAAAACTCTGTGACAGTGTTCCACATCGACAGCGACGAAATCAAAGGTCGCATCATCGGTCGTGAAGGTCGCAACATCCGCGCCCTGGAGGCTGCTACGGGTGTGGAAATCATCGTCGACGACACCCCTGAGGCAATCGTGCTTTCGGGTTTCGACCCAGTGCGCCGCGAAATCGCACGCCTCGCCCTTCACCAGTTGGTTGCCGACGGACGTATCCACCCGGCACGCATCGAGGAGGTTGTGGCAAAGGTGCGCAAGCAAGTTGAGGACGAAATCATCGAAACAGGTAAACGCACAATCATTGACCTCGGTATCCACGGTCTTAACCCAGAACTTATCCGCCTTGTAGGCAAAATGAAATACCGCTCGAGCTACGGCCAGAACCTGCTCCAGCACTCACGCGAAACAGCCAACCTCTGCGCCATCATGGCATCGGAACTCGGCTTGAACCCGAAGAAGGCACGCCGCGCAGGCTTGCTCCACGACATAGGCAAGGTGCCTGACGAGGAGCCAGAGTTGCCACACGCAATCCTCGGTATGAAACTCGCTGAGAAATACAAGGAAAAACCAGACATCTGCAACGCTATCGGCGCTCACCACGACGAGGTGGAGCAGACATCGCTCCTCGCCCCAATCGTGCAAGTGTGCGATGCCATCTCAGGTGCCCGTCCAGGCGCCCGCCGCGAGGTTGTGGAAGCCTACATCAAGCGTCTTAACGACCTTGAGCAGTTGGCACTCTCTTATCCGGGCGTAATCAAGACCTATGCCATCCAGGCAGGCCGCGAACTCCGCGTGATTGTCGGCGCCGACAAACTCGACGATGCAGAGACAGAGAAACTTTCAGCCGTTTTGGCACAACGCATACAAGAAGAGTTGACCTATCCGGGACAGGTGAAAATCACCGTTATCCGTGAAACCCGTTCGGTAAGTTACGCTAAATAGAAGGAGTGCCGGAAATGGATGATTCACAGGATAAAGACCTGGAGAAACGACGCATTTTCAAGCCTTTGGCAAGCGAGCCCCGTGGCAAACTGAACTGCTACGACTGGCTCAGCGATGTGCCTGGCGAGAAGAATGTGTTTGACATGGTCGAAGTGCAGTTCAAGAACACCCGCAAGGGCTACTACCGCAACAGCATGAACCTGCCGCTGAAGATTGGCGACATGGTTGCCGTTGAGGCGAGTCCGGGTCACGACATCGGCCGCGTGTCGCTTGTCGGCAAGTTGGTGGCTTTGCAGATTAAGAAGGCCAACCTCCGTCCGGACGTGGAGATTAAGCGTGTGTTCCGCAAGGCGAAAGCCTCCGATTTGGAGAAGTTTGAGGCAGCCAAGGAGCGCGAATACGAAACGATGATCCGTTCGCGCCAGATTGCCAAGGACTTGAACCTGAACATGAAGATTGGCGACGTCGAGTATCAAGGCGACGGAAACAAAGCCATTTTCTACTATATTGCCGATGAGCGCGTGGACTTCCGCCAACTCATCAAGGTGCTTGCCGACGCGTTCCGCGTGAGAATCGAGATGAAGCAGATTGGCGCTCGCCAAGAGGCTGGCCGCATCGGCGGCATCGGTCCCTGCGGACGGCCGTTGTGCTGCTCCAGTTGGATGACCAACTTCGTGTCGGTGGCAACGAGCGCGGCTCGCTATCAGGACATCTCGCTCAACCCGCAGAAACTTGCTGGACAGTGCGCCAAACTGAAATGCTGCCTTAACTATGAGGTGGATGCCTATGTGGAGAGCGTAAAGCAACTGCCGTCGAAGGAAATCCGATTGGAGACGAAGGACAACACCTACTTCTACTTCAAGGCCGACATCTTCAGCCGTATGCTGACTTATTCCACCGACAAGAATGTGCCTGCCAACCTCGTCACTATCCCTGCCAAAAGGGCGTTTGAGGTTATTGCCCTCAACAAGAACGGCGTGAAGCCCGACAACCTCGACGGCAAAGGCAACGAGGAGAAGGAGCGCAGCGCATTTGGCGACATCCTCGGTCAGGACAGCCTGACTCGCTTCGACAAGGCGAAGAAGAAAAAGCGCAGAAAAGGCAACGGCGGCAACCCGAACTCCGGCGAAGCCAAAGAGGGTGGCGAAGGCCGCAATGACAACCGCCAGCGGGGCAACGGACGCCGTGGCAACGACGCGCCGCGCCAGCAGCAAGGCGGCGAAGGCAAGGACGGCGCTGAAAACCGTCAGGAAAACCGCAACGAAAACCGTCAGCGACAGGGCGGAGGCAACAACCGTCCGCGCCGCGGAGGCGACAATGGCAACGGCAACCGCCGTGGAGGCAATGGCGGAGAGCAAGGCCGTGGCAACCGCCCGCCGCGCCGCGACAACCGCAACGACGGACAACGAGGTAAAGACAATGGAAACAAACCAAAATCATCGGAACCGAAGCCGAGTGGCGAATAAGTTTGCCGCGATGCTCCTGGTGACTTCTTTCGGACTGCTCACCACAATGTGTGCGCCGGGCGGAGCCTTCGACAGTGATTTTAAAACAATAAGCACCAATGGCTGGTCGAAATCCAGCCCATTGGTGTTTTTACAACCGGACAGCGTGCGCGGCGTCGAGGCCTATGACATCGCCGTTGACGTGCGCCACGACAACGACTATCCTTACCGCAACCTGTCGCTGGTGCTGGACTATCTGAAGGCCAACAAGGTGGTTGAGCACGACACCGTGAGCATCGAACTCTGCGACAAGTACGGCGACTGGGGCGGCTCAGGCCTTGGCAAGTACTTCCAGAAGCAGCAGGTGGTGAAGCGCGGCGTGCGCCTGGGCACCTACGACCGCATCGTGGTGTGGCACAACATGCGGTGCGAGAAGGTTACCAACGTGTCCGACATCGGTTTGACCTATTTCAAGGCGAACTGACGGGCATGCGCTATTGTTATAAATAAAAGGAAAGTATAAAAACATATATGTCAAGCACAAGAACAGTCAATTGGGCGGAAACCGATGCGCTGGCATTCGACATGGACGGCACTCTCTGGGATGCCGTCGATTCCTATTGCACGATTTGGAACAAGTGCTTTGCCAAGGTGAGGTGCTCCCGCAGGGTGGCGCGCCAGGAACTGATTGCCTGCATGGGACTGAACCTGCGCGAGATTCTCCGCAGGCTTGTGGGCGACGACATCGAGTTCTCGCCCGATGAGTTTCTTGCCGACGTGTCGGTGGAGGAGGAGCGGATGATGCCAAGTCTTGGCGGACGCCCTTATCCAGGCGTTGTCGAAGGGCTGCTGCGCCTGTCGAAGAAATACCGCATCTTCCTGCTGAGCAACTGCGGCGCGAGTGGCCTTGAGAACCTCATGGACTTTCTCGGCATCCGCCCGCTGGTCGAGGAGGCTGTGACCTACGGTGCAACGCATCGCGAAAAGGCTGAAAACCTGCGCCTGCTTGCGGAGAAATACGGCCTGCGTCAACTCGTCTATGTGGGCGACACCGAAGGCGACTGCCGGCAGACCCATCTCGCT
>CAVAOU010000077.1:0-7569 GCA_963590085.1 Senegalimassilia sp.
CCGACAACTTCATGGTTGTCGAGGAGCGTCACCCAGGCGAGCGCTGCGTCTACGTAGGCGACAACCCTGAGAAGGATTTCCTTCATCCCAACCGCATGGGGTGGCACACGGTGATGCTCAAGGACAACGGGCTGAACATCCATCCGCAAACTGACAAGCCTACGGAATGGGCGGCTGAAAAAGTGATTGCATCGCTTACGGAGTTGCCCGATTATATTGAAACTTTAAACGAATAACAACAATATGGCTGAAAAGCAGAAAGTGGCATTGATTACAGGAATCACCGGTCAGGACGGTTCCTTCCTTGCCGAATTTTTATTAGACAAAGGCTACGACGTGCACGGCATCATCCGCCGCAGTTCGTCGTTCAACACAGGACGCATCGAGCATCTTTATTTCGATGAATGGGTACGCGACATGAAACGCCGCCGCCTCATCAACCTGCACTACGGCGACATGACCGACTCGAGTTCGCTCATCCGCATCATCCAGGAGTTGCAACCCGACGAGATCTACAACCTCGCAGCGCAGAGCCATGTGAAGGTGTCGTTTGAAGTGCCTGAATACACTGCCGACACCGACGCCGTGGGCACTCTACGCCTCCTCGAGGCTGTGCGCATGCTCGGCCTCGACAAGAAGACGCGCATCTACCAGGCGAGCACATCCGAACTCTTCGGCAAGGTGCAGGAAATTCCTCAGCGCGAAACCACGCCGTTCTATCCGCGCAGCCCTTACGGATGCGCCAAACTCTACGGCTTCTGGATTACGAAGAACTACCGCGAAAGTTATGGCATGTATGCCGTCAACGGCATCCTCTTCAACCACGAGAGCGAGCGCCGCGGCGAGAACTTCGTGACGCGCAAAATTACGCTTGCCGTGGCACGCATCGCCGCCGGTCTGCAGGACAAACTCTATCTGGGCAACCTCAACGCCCGCCGCGACTGGGGCTATGCCCGCGACTATGTGGAATGCATGTGGCTCATCCTGCAGCAGGACCAGCCTGACGATTTTGTCATCGCCACGGGCGACGACCATTCCGTGCGCGACTTCACCGCGCTGGCTTTTGCCCGTGCCGGCATCACTCTCCGCTGGGAGGGCGAAGGCGTCGATGAGAAGGGCATCGACACTGCCACCGGCCGCGTACTTGTGGAGGTCGACCCGAAATATTTCCGTCCGTGCGAGGTGGAGCAGTTGCTCGGCGACCCTACAAAGGCGCGCACGCAGTTGGGATGGAACCCGCGCAAGACTTCGTTTGAGGAACTTGTCAACATTATGGTTGACCATGACATGGAGATGATCCGCAAGCATGGCCACGACTCTGAAAGAATGATTTAAGAAGCAATGGAAAAGGACGCAAAGATATATGTTGCCGGCCACCGCGGGCTCGTGGGCTCGGCTATCTGGAACAATCTCAAAAAGAAGGGCTACACCAACCTCGTTGGCCGCAGCCATGCCGAACTCGACCTGCTCGACGGAGTGGCCGTGCGCGAATTTTTCGACGCCGAGAAGCCAGACTATGTGATTCTCGCCGCGGCATTCGTGGGCGGAATCATGGCCAACAGCATCTACCGCGCCGACTTTATCTGGCGCAACCTGCAAATCCAGCAGAACGTGATTGGCGAGAGTTATCGCCACGGAGTGAAGAAGTTGCTCTTCCTGGGCAGCACCTGCATCTATCCCCGCGAAGCGCCTCAGCCTATTCCTGAGAACGCGTTGCTCACATCGCCGCTGGAATGGACCAACGAGCCTTACGCGCTTGCCAAGATTGCCGGCCTGAAGATGTGCGAGAGTTTCAACCTGCAGTACGGCACAAACTATATCGCCGTGATGCCTACCAACCTCTACGGCCCCAACGACAATTTCGACCTCGTTAGCAGCCACGTGCTCCCGGCAATGATACGCAAACTCCACCTTGCCCGCCTGCGCATGGAGGGAGACCGCGAAGGCATCCGCCGCGACCTTGACCGACGCCCAGTGGGCGACATCGACGGCAAGTCGAGCGACGAGGCCATCGACGCCATGCTCGACAAATACGGCATCCTCAACGGCGCATTGCAGTTGTGGGGCTCGGGCAAGCCTATCCGCGAATTCCTATGGAGTGAGGATATGGCCGACGCATCGGTCTACGTGATGGAGCACATCGACTTCGACCAACTCAAAGGCACCGACAAGGAAGTGCGCAACTGCCACATCAATATCGGCAGCGGCAAGGAGGCTACAATCGCCCAGGTGGCCGAACTGGTGCGCAAGGCTGTGGGATTTGAAGGCGAAATCCAATGGGATTCGACCAAGCCCGACGGCACAATGCGCAAACTCACCGACGTGAGCAAACTCCACTCCCTCGGCTGGCACCACACGGTGGAACTCGAAGACGGCATCCCTGCCCTCTACCGCTGGTATCTGGAGCACTAAGCAACAATCGCATACAACGAAGCCACGGACAGTCTCTGACTATCCGTGGCTTCGTCATTTTTACGTTCGCCTACAGGCTTATGTCTGATTTTTCCTGACTCTGCAGTTCAACCATATTCTTATTGTACTTGATAAGATAAGCCAATGAGTCGGATGGGAACAGTTCGTTGGCCTTCTGGTAGTAGTCAAGCGCCTGCTGATTGTCACAAAGATCCATCTGCGCGTCGCCGGCTGCTTTCCAGGCCCAACTTGCCTGCTGCAGTTTGGTGTTCAGACGGTCGGCAATGCCGCGCTTTTTCAAGAGGTTGAAGCCGTAGTCGCTGTGTTGGGCTTCGTAACTCTGCTCCACCGATTCGATGCTCTTCAAAAGGTTCTTGACGGACCACAGCGCGTCGTAGTCGCCGATGTCAGTGACATCGGTCAGGCTGTCGCACTTGTCGCAGTCTGCCTTATATTGGTTGTACAATTCTTCAATGTATTCATCTTTATAGGCATCGGTTTCGGTCTTCAACGGTCTACGGTTTTCAAAGAAATAGATGCCTATGCACACCAATGCAAGAACCGCAACTACAGCCAATGCTATTATGCCAATCTTCTTCTTGCGGGCTATTATTTCATCTTTTTTGATTACTTTGGTCAGTTTCGCCTGTCCTGCTGGAGTTATCGGTTTAGTCTTTTTACCTTCGACAGGTCCGAGTATCGGTTTGCTGACCACAGCCGTGCCTTCTGCCGTAGGGTTGATTTCCATAATGAACTGGCGCACCGAAGGCGTTCTGTCGGCCTTGTTGTAGGCCATCGCACTTTCAATCGCCATCCTCGCGGCATCGCTCACACCGCTTGGCAAAGCGCGCTCGATGGTGTCGGGCTGCATCTCGGTGGCAATGATGGGGTCGCGGCCCACAAGCATATAGTAGAGCAATGCTCCGAGGGCATAGACATCGGCACGCGGCGAGAACGACTGCAGTCCGCTGTATTGCTCCACCGGGGCATAGCCGTCGCTGCAGCCCTGCATGCGGATGGTCGACGTGGGTTTGCCCTTCTCGTCGAAATGCTTCGCCAGTCCGAAATCAATCAACACGGGCATGCGTCGGCCGGTGTGGTAGTCAATGCGGAACATCACGTTGTCGGGCTTGATGTCGAGGTGGTTTATGCGATGCTCGTGGAGAAATGCCATGGCTTCAGCAACAGGCACCTCAATCTCGATGGCTTCCTGCTCAGTGAGTTTACCCTTGTTGCGCACGAAGTCGCGGAGCGAGCCGCCATTGAGGTACTCCATCACATAGTAGACCGTATTGTTGGCCTCAAACACCTCGCTCACTGGCACCACATTGGGATTCTTGCCGCTGATGTCGTTCAGGCGGCGTGCCTCCGAGAGAAAGTCGCCGCGGCTCTCTTCCACCTTTGCCCGTGCGGGGTTGGCATAAGTGACGCGTCCGTCTGCCTCGCGCTCGCAGGCATCTTTCATGAAGTGTTCCTTGATGGTGAAATAGGTGAAAATAGGCACCTTGTCGAAGACAACTGTCGTCGACACCTTATAGGTTATGCCAAATCCTCCCTGTCCGAGCACCTCCTCTATGCGGTAGTCGTACTTCGGACTTCTGAGGATTGTTCCAATAGTAAGCGTCTGCTGAAATTCGTTTGAAGCCATACAAATAGTGTATAATTGTTGCTAAACCACAATATTTGTCAAATTTAGCGATTTTTCGTCAGTCTTCAGCACAGTTTCCCAGAAAAAGTGCCAACCGCTATAGGTTTCTCGAATTGCAAAATGTCTCAAACAACAAAAACTTGAGAATTTGTTGTTTGAGCAACTCATATATAGCCCCTTCGCTTAACTTTGTATCTGAACATTGAACACAGCAATGTATAATTTTTACTTATTTCTAAAATCATCAAATTATGAAAAAATTGTTTCTTATGATGGCCCTAGCACTCTTGTCTGCTTCCATGATATCATGTTCAGACAATGATCTCGTTGTGCAGACTGAAGAGGTCGAAGAAATCGAAACGACACCCATCGACTCACTGAAGGTAAAGGTAGTCCAGAATTCCTATGTCTACCCATACAACTACAGCCGCACAGGCGCGGCTCTCATCAACCGAATGATATTTCAGGCAACGACATTCGATGCCTCAGTTACCATAGCGGTGCTGAACGACGGCAATGTCCCCATGCTCAGCCGGAATGACTATAAGAACATCGCATCGCTTGTGGCAAGAGGCGGCAGTCTGGTTTATTGCGACGCCACGCGTGATGGTGTCGACGCTTTTCTGCGCAACCTGAAGACTGTTGGCCTGGAGATGTTCGAACAGGACGAACTCCACCCGAATGAAGTGGGCTATCATGCATGCCGATACATCCTCAACCTCAAGGAAGATGCCTCAGGCAAATACTTGCCACCATTTGTCGACAACGATGACACCAACGGCATTCTGTGCGACATCATTGCCTTCCGTGGCAACAAGCAATCTGTGGTAGCCGACTTGGCGGAGCGCCGAACAGTGACGACTTCGGTAACTGAGGATACTGACCCAACGGATACCGATCCCAACACCGAGGAGGTGTCCAGCATGCCGTCAGTCTACATGTATGGCCTGCATGCCGACAAAGTAGCAGAATGGCTCAACTCCATAACAAACGATGACCAGCAAGGTCTCCAAGAGGCAAAACGGATGTTTATGGCAGGGACAAACGAAAATGAAACGGATATCGACAAAATTTCCAAGGCGCAGGAAGTGCAATACAGTTTCACCGCATCTCACGGCTACAAGCATGCGCCTGTAACCGTTACATACTATATATGGGCTGTTCATGACGACCAAGGTGCCGACTATTATCTCATTCACCAGGAACTTTCAGTGGAAAACAGCAAACTAAAATGCGGTCCAGTGAAAGAAACATCATGGAATCATAATGTTAAAGAGTACTTCGAAGATGTTCCAAGCAAGAATCCAGATGTCTTCTGGGCTTATATGACACGAGTTATAGCGCAGGTAAATTTCAGCGATGATAATGTAGAGTTGTCAAGTGTCTCTCCTTCCAACAATATTAGCGAACAGACAACCTACAAGGAGGGCATTCAATGGTCGCTAAACACATCGTTTGTGGCTACTACTAATCCACATTTAGAATTCGGTGGAGGTGTGAAAATGAACAAGGAATGGACTCACAACATACCAGACCTGGCAGTCACCTACCAGCGCAACAAAAACAAGCCCAAATGGGTATATGCGGCCACAACTCTGCCTAGACAGATAACGAAGGGAGGTTATATCGCACACGAATCGCCAAAGGATATAATGAAAACAGACTGTGAGTTTGGACACTCCTGGATTTGGAAGATAAAAGATGCTAACACGACCTATTCATTCAACACTGACATACAGGTGGATCTCCAAGCATTATGGATGGACCATAGCGGGACTAGGGTGAAAAAAGGTTACAAGACCGTTTTCAACAACAACACAACAACCATTACCCTGCTGCCACCGCCAAGATACCAGCAGGAATGGCTCATGCGAATGTCGCCGGTCAACAAAGCGGCTTTCGAGAGTCTTGAAAAGACATTCGCAAACTATTGGGTGGAGAACTTCTCGCTCTACACCGTTGAGCAAAACGATCGTAAGGCCATTGACAACTGGATAAAGGACCTGAAGGTGATAATCGAGAACAATCCTCAGTCGATTAAGGATGCCGGACTCGGAACGTTCACCCTAACATGGAAATTGTTGAAAGAACCGAACGACTACACGAGTTATACCTACACTCCAGCAGAGTAACACCAACACAAAAGGTTGCGCCAATATAGGCGCATTTATTGCGCGGACTCGGCGGCGGGGTCGTCGTCACCGTTCTGCTTCTTCCATTTGGTTGGAGAGATGCCCTCCTTCTCTGTGAAAATCTTGACGAAGTAACTATGCGAGAGGAAGCCCGTGGCTTCGCACACCTCACCTATCGTAAGTCCTGGATTAGAGGCAAACATGGTTTTGGCCAACTCGATGCGTAGTCCGGCAATCCATTCCCTGAACGGCATTGAATAGGTCTGCTTGATGTAGGTAGAAAGGTAGGTACGGTTGGTGCCGATGGCGGTGGCGATGTCCTGGATTGTGACGCCCGGGCTGGTAAAGCCTTTCTGTTCGAGCCAAACGGAGAGGTTGGACTCGATTGTCTGATAGTAGGTGGGCGATTTGCTGGGTTCTGCGGGCATAGCCTCTTCTTCCTTGGATTCTGGCGACTCAAGGATGGTTTCCACCTGCTCGTAGAACAGCAGATAGTTCATGTAGGAGCAGTAGAGATAGATGTAGAACGGCACGGACGACAGTATCCACAGAAACACATATTCGTCGGGCAGAAACGTGAGCAGTCCGCAACTAACGCCGTAGATCACCGCCCACCATGTGAATATCGACATCCAGCGGATATAGGCAGCAATGTTCTCCGAATGGGTGTCGTCAAACATCCGCACGGCCTCGTGATAGGTGCGGATGATACGCCGCGAGAGATAGATGCCGTAGCCGAAAAGCCACGCCGCCATTATTGTCAAGCCCACGTAACGGCATACGCCACGTGGCAGCACAAACAGGATGATGCACGACAGGATGGTGAAAATCGCCCAGTATGCCAAGTTACGGACCGTGCGCTTGAGCGTGATGTAGGTGCGGTCGAGCAACGTGATGAGTGAGGCGCTGAAAAGCCAGTACGACAGGAAATAGGTGGAGAGGTTCATCAGGATGGCGGCGTCCTGGCTCTGGAAGCGCAGGCCGTCGAAAAGATGCACCGAATAGTTAGCGGAAAGCACCAGCAGAGCCGTACCGATGATGCGGCGCGAGCGCTTGTAGTTGGCGAAAATCGGTTTGTCGGGGGTCTTTGCCACGAAAAGATACACGGCAAAGAAGAGCATCAGCGTAAGCGCCAGCCCCAACGAGTTTTTATATAATGCAAAGTCCATCTCCTACAACATTTTTATTGATTTGTCGACCATTTCCGGCTATGTTGACTTAACGAATTGGTCGATATCTGACTTAAGATGCCTGCAGTGCAGTTCCGTCATGCAGTCGATAAAAATTTCTGTATTTTCTTCCTCCCGCGTGTCAATCAAAGCCTGAATGTATTCAGCCTTGTCTTCTTTCAGCACCTTCGTCGGAAGTAAGCCATAC
>CAVAOU010000078.1:0-7549 GCA_963590085.1 Senegalimassilia sp.
CCACTGGATAGGCTACGTTCCAGTCGTAGCGGTTGCAGTAGTCGTAGCCGAACGTCACTTCGGTCTCGCCGTCTTTGGTCATCTCGGCTGTGGTCGACGGATTGTCGACGGTGCCCTTGGTCCAGGCGCTGAACTTCGATGTGAAGAGGTTGAATTCTTCGCCGGCTTTTATGGTGTGGTTGCGCCAAACGCCCACGATGTAGGCATCGGCGTTTTCAACGGATTCCCAGTTGGCTGTGAAACTGTCGGCGGTCACGTTGGTTGCATCCAGCGCTACCGGCGCTTCGAGCGGCACTTCGGTAACCATAACGTCCTTTGAGTAGTCCGACACGATGTCGCCTTTCTTGGCGCGAACGTTGTAGTAGTAGGTGTGGCCTTCTTCCAGTCCGGTCACGTCGTAGGCGCAGTCGCCGGTCACCTCAAAGTCCTTGAGCACGTAGACCTTGTCGTCCTCGGTCTCTGGCTTGGCGTAGGTGTAACTTACGTCGTCGATGCTCACGTTGCCTGAGCCTTTGGTGTATTTGAGGCGCAGTTTCACGATGTCGCTGTTGTCAATCTTGTAGGAGAGTATGCCGGCATAGTTGGTTGCCACGCCGTCGGAGGTCCATTCGCCTATTTCCTTCCATTCGGTGCCGTTGTAGCCCTCGAAGGTGATGCTACTGCCCGATGCGCCTTGCATCTTCAGCCAGAACGAGAAGTTCTGGATTGGGTACTCTGTCTCCGGGGTTTCCACATAGTCGTCGGTTGCGTCGAAGCAGAGCGACACGCTTGCCGAATTGTAGTTGCCCTCTGTGGTGTAGATCTCGCGGCTTGTGCCGTTGCTGCTCAGGTCGATGGTCCAGCCTTCAGGGAAGGTGGAGTTCTCGGTGTCGATAAACTTGTTCTTGCTGCCGGTGCCAACCAAGCCGTCGAAGCCTTCGGTCACGGTTACAGGGCCGTCAAGTTCGTCGACTGGAGCCTCTTCGTTGAAGTAGAACACGTTGAGCAGATACGACTCTGCGTTGGTCACTTTTCCCCAAGTGGCGGTGAAGCCGGTGTTGGTGATGTTGCATGCGTTGTAGACTTGCGGTGCGGCGAGGGCGTCGGTTCTTACCTGCTTCACAACGAGGTCGTCAACAAAAATTGGTTTCGAGTAGGAATAGACTTGCACGATGTTTTTCGTGCTGCCGCCCGTGAGTTCTACCTTGTATTCGGTCCAGTCCGACGTTACGGTGATAAACTTGTAGTCGAGCACGCTCGGCGACGGGTCGTTGGGGTTGTACACGTTCATGTCGCACGACGCTACGCAGAGGATGTCCTTGGTGCCTTCTGCCTGTGTGCGCACACGCATGGTGACGATAAATTTGCCTTCGTTCTCGGTCGTGTTGAGTTTCGGGGTGTTCAGCAAACCGGTCTCTTTGCTGTCGTTGAGGCCGATGTAAAGGCATCCGCCTGCCTGATACACTTCGCTTCCGCTCCAGTCGGGCACGTTGGTGTAACTCGAATTGATCACGAGCGTCTCCTTGTCGGCAATGGTGTAGATGTCTGGATAGGCTTCGCTTCCTGCTTCGCATTTGGAGAAGTCTTCTGATAGTAATTCGGTGTAGAGCACGGAGTCGTCGTTGCTCTTGATCGTTTTTTGTGTCGTCTTGGCGTTTAGCGTAATTCGATTTGTCTTTGTGTCAGTTGTCGGTAGTTTCTCGATTCTACCGATACTTGTTGTGGCGGTACTGCCTGCAAGAGACACGGCTGCACATCCGAGGATGGCAAATGCAGAAAATAGAAATGAATGTCTCATAATTGTAGGAAATTAGGTTTAAAAAAAATTCCCCCTTCCCCTCTCATTTCAAAAGGGGGAGGGCGAATTTGCAGTTAGTTAGTCTATGATGTCAAACCCTGTGTACGGCACAAGCGCTTTGGGGACGCGGATGCCTTCCGGGGTCTGATTGTTTTCGAGCAACGCTGCCATGATGCGTGGCAACGCAAGGGCTGAGCCATTGAGCGTGTGGCACAGCGTCATCTTCTTGTTGGCGTCGCGGTAGCGGCAGTGCAGGCGGTTGGCCTGGTAACTTTCGAAGTTTGATACCGAACTTACCTCCAGCCAGCGTTTCTGGGCTGCTGAGAACACCTCGAAGTCGAACGTTATCGCCGACGTGAAACTCATGTCGCCGCCGCACAGGCGCAGGATGTGCCATGGCAACTCGAGTTTCTCGAGCAGGCCTTGCACGTGGTCCTTCATCTCCTCGAGGGCTGCGTAGGAGTTTTCAGGCTTCTCGATGCGCACAATCTCTACCTTGTCGAACTGGTGCAGACGGTTGAGGCCGCGCACGTCCTTGCCGTAACTGCCGGCTTCGCGGCGGAAGCAGGCTGAGTAGGCGCAGTTCTTTTTCGGAAGGTCCTTCTCGTCGAAAATCACGTCGCGGTAGATGTTCGTCACTGGCACCTCTGCCGTTGGGATGAGGTAGAGGTTGTCGAGGTTGCAGTGGTACATCTGGCCTTCTTTGTCGGGCAATTGTCCAGTGCCGATGCCTGATGCCTCGTTCACTACGTATGGCGGCTGGGTCTCAAGATAGCCAGCCTTCGATGCCTCGTCGAGGAAGAACTGGATGAGCGCGCGCTGCAGTTTCGCTCCCTTGCCGAAGTAAACGGGGAAGCCTGCACCGGTAATCTTCACTCCGAGTTCGAAGTCGATGAGGTTGTATTTCTTTGCCAGTTCCCAGTGGGGAAGGGCGTCTTCAGGAAGGTTTGGCATCTCGCCGCCGGTCTTCTCCACCACGTTGTCCTCGGCAGTTGTGCCTTCCGGCACCATTGCGCAAGGAGTGTTAGGAATGGAGAGGAGTATCTCGGTGATCTTGTCGGCTGCGGCCTTTACCTCTTCCTCGATAGCCTTGTTGGCGGCTTTCAGTTCTGCCACCTGCGCCTTTACGGCGTTGGCTTCGTCCTTGTTCCCAGCTTTCATAAGTGCGCCGATTTGGGCGGACAACTTGTTGAGTTCCGCTCCGTTCTGATCGAATTTGGCCTGAGCCGTACGGCGAGCCTGATCGAGTTCCAGAATCTCGTTGATGAGTTTCTCGGCGTCGAAATGTTTAACCGCAAGGCGTTTTACTATTTCTTGCGGGTTTTCTTTGATTGCACCTAATGTAAGCATGTTTGATCCGTTCTAAAATTGTTTTTTGCAAATATAGTAAATTTCGGGAAAAATCGTGTTTCAGGCAAGTAATTCTTTCACTTTTGCTGAAATTGCCTTTCCTTCGGCCTTTCCTGCCAGTTCCTTGGTGGCTGTGCCCATCACTTTGCCCATCTCTTTTGCTGAGGTGGCGCCTACGCGCGCAATGATTTCCTTGAGCGCTGCCGTGAGTTCCTCCTCAGAGAGTTGCTTCGGCAGGTATTCTTCGATGATGGCTGCCTGCGCAAGTTCTTCCTGTGCGAGGTCGGCACGGTTCTGGTCGGTGTAGATCGATGCGCTTTCCTTGCGCTGTTTCACCATCTTCGCAAGGATTTTCAGAGCGGCATCGTCGCTCAGTTCGCCGTCGCCGCCCTTGGCGGTTTTGGCTTCAAGAAACTCTTTCTTAATGCCGCGGAGCGCTTCGAGGCGCACTTTGTCGCGGGCAAGCATTGCGGCCTTGATGTCGCCGCTCACTTTGTCAAACAAGTTCATATCGATATGATGTTTTAAAGTTCATTATTCAAAATCTATCTCACGGCTGTTTTTCTCCGTGTCGGCGGCTGCAGTGGCGGCTGGCTTTGCTGCCGGCTGTGCAGCGGCCTTTGTTTCCGAAATCTGGCGCCACTCCTCGCGCAGGCTGTTGTCGTTGCCGCGGCGGTAGGTGGGGTTCTTCTCGAAGAAGTTGATCAGCACGTCGTTGTCCATCTGCTCGCGGGAGAGGATGATGTAGTTGGCGCTGGCCTTCTTGCGCTTCTGCTCGCCTATCTTGTCGGTGCCGTAGATGGCCTCGATTTCCTGCTGGGTGTTTTGCGTAGTCTGCGGCTTCTCTGGCTGCTGTTTCGGGCGACCGAAGATGCTGGTGCGCTGTGTCGATTGTCCCTTCACTATCACCTCTTCGGTGAGGCTCACGTCGAAGCCTGAGGCGAGGATGGTGATTTTCACCTTGTCGCCGAGGCTGTCGTCGAGCGATGTACCCCAAATCACGTCTACGTCGTGCGAGAAGTTGATCATGAATTCCTCTATCTCCTGGGTTTCGCCCATCTTCAACTTGTGCTCGGCCTTGGGCGAGTAGTAGAGGTTGAAGAGGATGCGTTTCGACGACTGCACGTCGCGGTTCTTCAGCAGCGGTGAGTTGAGCGCGTCCTCGATGGCCTTGGTCACGCGGTTCTCGCCCTCGCCGTAGCCGGTCGAGATGATGGCCGTGCCGCCGTTCTCGAGCGTGGTCTTCACGTCCTTGAAGTCGAGGTTGATCTTGCCCTTGGTGTTGATCATCTCCGAGATGCTTCGCGCGGCGTCGGTCAGCGTCTCATCGGCCTTGTCAAACGCGTTGTCGAAGTCGAGGTCGCTGTATATGTCGTTGAGCCGCTGGTTGTTGATAAGAAGCAGCGCGTCAACGTATTTGCGCATCTCTTCCGCTCCCGCCAGGGCTTTCTCGATTTTCTTCATGCCTTCGAAGATAAACGGCACGGTAACGATGCCTACGGTGAGCATGCCGTGCTCGCGCGCTATGCGGGCCACCACGGGCGATGCACCGGTGCCGGTGCCGCCGCCCATTCCGGCGGTGATAAATACCATCTCGGTGTCGTCGTCAAAGAGGTCGGCCAACTTGTCGGCGGTCTCTTCTGCCGCCTGCCGCGCCACGTCGGGGATGTTGCCTGCTCCGAGGCCTTCCTTGCCGAGTTGCACGTGGGTGGGCACCGGCGACTGCTTGAGCGCCTGGTAGTCGGTGTTGGTCACCACAAACGTTACGCCGGGGATGTTCTGCTTGTACATGTAGTTCACTGCATTACAGCCGCCGCCGCCAACGCCGATAACCTTGATTATCGCTTTGCCGTTTTCCTTGAAACTGCTGAACCCCTTCTCTTCCATCTGGAATACGTCGGAGTTTGCTATCTTGTCGAGGTTGTTGTCTTCCATACTCGTTGTTTTTTCTTTCTACATTTCGTCGTCCGGGGCACTCATCGAGTCGCCGAGTTTCTTCCAGAATTTGTTCAAAAAGCGATTGCCTTCCTTCGGCTTTTTCTTCTCAACTGGCTTGCGCTCGGGCTCTTTCTCCATCGGCTCGTCTTCGTTGGGGTCGTCGTTCACGGGCATCGGCGGAATCGACATGCAGTTTTCCGATGCTGGGTCTTCGGCCACGGCGTCGATCACCGACAGCAACTGCGGTATCTTTGCCAACTCGAGCGAATCGCTCACGCCGGGGAACTGACCGATGCGCACCGTCGCCTTCGTGGCGTCCTGCAGCAGCGTCTGGATGTTTTTCAGGCGCATGCCGCGGCCGGTGGCAACGATGGGGCGCTGGTCCGGAAATTTGGCAATCAGCAGTTGGTTGCTCACGTTCTGGATAATCTCGCCTGCGCGCGACGACACGTAGTTGGCCACGTCGGTGGCGGGGATGCCTGCCACGTCGCCCTGCGGAAGACTGTCGCTCGGCGGCATGGCGTCGCCGTAGTTGCGCTTTATCTTCTCTGCCTGCTCCTCGAGCACGTTGAGCGAACAGATGTCGCGGGTGATGTTGCGCGAGCCCATTGGAAGCACGGAGAGATACGTCAGGTGGTTGTCCTTGAATGTTGCCACGGTGGTGGTTTCCGCGCCGAGGTCAACGTAGGCGCAGCCCAAGCGGCGCTCCTCGCTGGTGAGAAGCACGCGCGACGCGGCTATCGGGGTGACGATGAAGCCGCAAACCTTAATCTTCAAGCGCTCAAACACCATCTGCATGTTGCGGCGCATCTGCTGGCGGCACAGCACCACGTTCATCACCACGTGGAGGTGCTTGCCGATGCTGCCCACTGGGTTGGCTATCGGGGCCCCGTCGAGTTCATACTGCCCGGGGAGGATGTCGATCACGTTGGCACTCTCGTAGCGCGCCGCTGCCTCTTGGCGCAGACGCTCGATGTAACTGCGGCTTATCGGCGCGGTGTCGTCGATGTCGTGGTCAATCTCCACGGCCTCGGTGTGGAGCGAGCGCCCGCCGAAGGCGAGGTACACGCTGTCAATCTTCCGCGGCGCTATGTGGGGGTCGTGGCAAATGCGCTGCAGCAGTTCGTTGGTCTTGCTGCAAACCTCATCCACGTTGACTATGCTGCCGTATCTGACGCATTCGATGATGGGCACTTCGTGGTAGCACACTGGCGAGGCGTCGCCCGGCGCTTTGACGAGTGCAACCACTCCGGCAATGTGCGAACTGCCGATCTCGAGGGCTACGATATATTTTTTGTCTGCCATATCTCTTAGTGTCTATTTCTTGGTTTATTCCTTTTTCATTACTTTCTGGTGGCGTGTGGTGTCGGCCACATGCTCAACCTCCTGCTGCGGGTCGGGCGACTCCTCATGCCCGAGTTCGGCGTTGTCCTGTATCCACAGGCGAGGCTTGTCGTAGCGCTTCGTCGCAACTATCTGCCCGTGCCACTTCAGCGTGATGGTGTCGTAGTAGTCCCAGCCTTTCACCGGTAGCACTTCCTTGTAGAACCGCTTCAACTTGGCGAACTTCTTGTCGAGGTCGCTCATGTCGCCGAGGTTCACTATCAGGCCCGTGGTCTTCGGCACGATGTAGATGTTGCGGCGGTCGGCAACCCTGATGGCCGACACCAGCGCGTCGACGTCGGGGTGCTCGCCAAGGTAGTCGACCAGCGGCAGCAACTGCGTGGCGGGATACTGCTTGCTGAAGTGCCCTTCCACAACCGGCAGGTCGAGGAAGAACCCTGCATTGGCGGGAACGTGCTTGCCCGCACGGTTGATGTAGTACGACGACCCGCCGTCAAACACGCGTAGCACCGGCTGCACGGGTTGCAGGTCGATGCGCACGGTGTTGTCGCTGCAGGTGTAGCACTGCACGTGCTCCACGTAGTACTGGCGGTCGAACGTGCGCTCCATCTTCTCGATGTCGATGGCTGTGAGCGGACGTCCTTTCACCTTGAAGCCCAAACGGTCCACCTCCGAGAGGATAAACCTGTCGGTGATAAACCGCAGCGAGTCGTTGGGGTTTTCCACATGCGCGACAACGCCGCTGCACTTGGCTTCTCGCCGCGCGGCACTCGTCCAGAAGAATGCGGCCACAACGTAGACCACAACGAGGACTGTCGATATGTAGAACACCGTCTTTTTCAATGCTTCTGCTTCGCTATTTCACAAATTTGAGGCAGAAGATTGCATACGTCGCCGGCTCCTGCTGTCAAAAGTACATCAAAATTATGGTTTTTTATCATTTCTACCAAAGAATTTCGCTCGCAAAGCACTTTGCTTTTGCATTTTATGTCCTTGAAGATGATTTCTGAGGTCACTCCTTCTATCGGCAACTCGCGGGCGGGGTAGATGTTGAGCAGTATCACGTCGTCGGCCAGCGACAGTGCCTCGGCAAACTGGGGCGCAAAGTCGCGGGTGCGAGTGTAGAGGTGGGGCTGGAAC
>CAVAOU010000079.1:0-7547 GCA_963590085.1 Senegalimassilia sp.
CTGCCACCTGGTACCACCACGGGGTGATCTTTGCATAGTCGGCAGCGGTGTTGCCAATCTTCCAGTAGACCTGCGGCGAGATAAAGTCGATGGTGCCTTCAGCCAGCCACGCCAGAGGGTCGGAGCAGATGCCGTTGTACTGCCAGTCGCTGCCCGGGCACGGCTCAAGGCCGTAGGCTGCGGCATTCTTGCCTGCCACGCCGGCAGGGCCGATGCCGAAGCGCACCCAAGGCTTAGCGGTCTTGATGGCTTGATACACCTTGCGCACCATGTCGTTGACGTTCTCGCGGCGCCAGTCCATCTGCGAGAGTGTACCTCCGGCAGAAGTGTAGGTGGCGTAGTCCGAAGCGTCGTACGACTCAGGCAAGCCGTTCTGGTAGAAATAGTCGTCGAAGACGATGCCGTCAACGTCGTACTTGTCGAGGATGTCGAGCACCACATCGACGATGCGCTGCTTCACCTCCGGGAGAGCCGGATTGAGGATGGTCCACGTCTGGCTGCCGTTGACCCATTTGAGGAGCCAGTCGGGATGGCTGTTCTCATAGTTCTTGTCGCCGCCGTTGTCGCCCCAGCCGCTGTTGTAAGAAGAGTTGATGTAGCGGTAAGGGTTGAGCCACGCATACACCTCGATGCCGTGGTTGTGGGCGTTCTCCACGAGGAAGGCGAGCGGGTCGAAAGCCGGCGCCACGCCGCGCGTGCCCGACACATAACTCGACCATGGCTCATACTTGGAGTCGTACATGGCGTCGCTCATGGCGCGGGCATGATAGTAAATCGTGGTGAAGTTGTTGCGCTGCAGCGAGTCAAGCGCACTGATGCAGATTGCCTTGTGGTTCTCCGCGCTCGACGTTGTGATGGCGCTCGATGGCCAGTCGGCGATGAATGCCGACATCCACGTGGACCGCTGCTCGCGCTTCAGCGCTTGCGTAGGGAAGGCTGTGGCCATCAGCATCAGAGTTGCCGCCGAAAGGGTTAATAGTTTCTTTATCATAGTAATCTGTTTTGCTGTTTAAAAAGCAATGGTTGCTCCTTCATCGACTTTCGAAAAAGAAACAACCATTGTCTTTATTTCAAAGCCGTCAACCGATTAGAACAGTTTCGACTTGTTAGGATTGATTACAACACCGAGAATCTTGTCGGTAACGACCTTCACGTCGACAATCTTGCCGGCAGCCTGGTCGTAGTATTTCAAACCGGTTGTGTAAGCCGAAGCGTCGGCAGCAGCCTTGTTGAAGCCGAAGTAGACGTTGCCAGTCTCGCTGTCGAGAGCCATCTGCGTGCAGTATACGCCCTCATCGGAAGTTGAGTTGATGGCGTCGGCAGTCATGAGGAACTGCTTGGTGAAGTCGCCCTTCGACACTGTAGCGTTGTCGGCAGGCAGCGGATAAACGTAGAATCCGTCGGCGTCTTGCCAGCGCCATACGTAGAGGGCGTTGCGGTCCTCGTCGATGGTGAAGGCTTTCAACTTGACTGCGTTGAGGATTACAGGATAAGGCTCAGAGGCTGTCTTGTAGTCGCTCACGATGTCGCTCGACTTGAAGCGGAGGATGCCGTTGCCGTTGTAGCACTTGCCCCACCAGTACATGCCCTTGGAATCCTTGAGGATTGTGGTGCTGATGGCACCGTAGGAGATGCTGCGCGAGTAGTAGCCCAACTGGTCGTTTTTCACGAGGTAGGTGCTGCTTTCCTTGCCGCCGCGGGTGTTGAGTGCAGTCTTGCGCAGACCGGTGTTACGGTCGGAGTAGATCAGGTCAGAGCCGTCGACACATCCGAAGAACGGGTCGTTGAAGGCAGTCTGACCCACGTTGGTTACAAACACGTTGGCTGATTTGCCGTCGGCTGTCATCACAGTGATTTTGCCGTCGCCGAGCACGCCGTCGGTGTCGTTGACGTAGGTATACTGCTTGCCGGCGTCGAGGATGTAGATCCAGTCCTGACCGTCGGCGTCACGGTAGTGCACAAGGTTGAAAGGCATGTTGCCCGTGCTCACGCCGAGGTCGAACGGAAGGTTCTTTGTGCCTTCAGGGAGTTCGCTGTCGGGGATGAGTTTGAGAGCGTGCACTGTGCCGCCGAACGAAGCGTAGTAGAGTGTCTGGTACTCCTTGTCGGCGCCCACCTGTACGTTAACGTAACTTTCCTCGAGTTGACGGTTCTCGCCGTCGGTGTCGAAGGTAGTCTTAAGGGTGATGCGCTGCGAACCGATGTTCTTGAAGTGCACCTTGCCTGGATATTCCACCTTGCCAGTCTCGTCGGCATAGCCAACGAAAGTGGTCAGAGGGTTGCCGTCGGCATCGAGAGTGCCGTCGGGGAATGTCCATTCGTATTTCACCTTCTTGTTTTCAGGGTTAGGCAGGAAGATGCTGAAGTCCACGTCCACATCGTTGATGGTCAGCACGTCGGCCGACTGGCTGTTGATCGACAGCACCGGAGCGATGTCGTAGATCATGATAGGATATGTGCGCGAACCCACACCGTCGATGGTGAGTTTCACCTGATAGGTGCCCGCCTTGTCAAATTTGTGCACAGGGTTGGTCTCCGTAGAGGTAGTGCCGTCGCCAAAGTCCCAAGCGTAGTTGCCCTGCTTGGCTGAAGTGTTGGTGAACTGAATGTGGGACACCACATAAAAGTCCGAGCCATATTCCACCTGGCCATCGGCTCCTGCAGCAACAGCATAGGTGAAGTCAACATCCTTCGACGGGAAATCCTTGTAGTCGGGATCCGGGTCGACACATGAAGACACCATCATCACCAATGCCGCGATAAAGCTGATATTCAATAATATTCTTTTCATTTGTCGTTTTCTGTTTTAATTAGTTAAGCTCTATTTGCTTGATGCCCGACTCGCCAGTGGTGTAGCCCACGTTGCCCTTGGTGTCGTAAACCTTGTAGACGAGGTTCAGACGGTAACTGCGGGTGAATTCCACATTGTAGACCTTGTCGGAAGAGTTGTAGATCCAGTCGGTGAACGGAATCAACGTGATCAGGTCCTTGAACACTGGCATATAGGCATCGCGTACCTCGGTGACAACGCCACCGGTGTTGTCGTCGTAGCGGCAGAACACCCAAGGCGACGAACTGTAGACGTCGTAGTAGGTCTTCGATGCGTCGGTAGCCTCCGATATAGGCACTTCGTGGTAGACAGTCTTGCCGTCGACAATCTCGGTGTAGTATTTGCCGGCAAGGGTTGTTGCGTCGACAAACCACACGTCGCTCTTGTCGGCAGTCTCGGTAAGCACGAGAGAGTTGAGGGCTGTCTGGTCGAGTGACGGATATTTGGCAATCACCTGCTTGATCTGGTCTTCGGTAAACGAGTAGTTGACATACACGCGGCGAAGGTCGGCATAGTAGGTGTTGTCCTTGGTCAGGTAGTCAATCACCTTGTCCATAAACGTCTGCTGGAAGTCCGACGGATAGTAAGAGTCGAACTTAGTCTGGTCCCAAGCCTCCGGAGTGGCCCATTTCACTGACTTCAATGTCTGCGAAGTAGGGATTTTGGCCTCCAGTTGCCATTCGTGGCCGTTCCAAGTAGCCTTCGAGTGAGGGAACGAAGCGGTCATCGACGTGCGGACAGTGTCGCTCACGGTTGTGGTCTGCGTGTACTTGAGGCTCGAGGTGAGACCCACAGTAGCGGCAGCCGACTCGTTGAGCACCACGGTTTCCCAAACCTCAGAGTGGTCGGGAGTGTGGTTCTTGTCGGTGTAGTATTTTCCGGTGATTTCAATGCTGTCGCCGGCATTTGCCACCGTGCTGCCAACCGACCATGTCACCGTAGGCACGGCCTGACCCACATCCATGATGTCGCTGAACGGGTCGTTGGTTTCGCAGGAGGTCAAGGCTATCACGGCGAGAGCAGTGGCTCCTAATTTATATTTCAGATTCATAACTTAAATGTCTGTTTTGGGTTAAACAATCAATTGCCAGTAAGCGATGTGCGTACGCCGGCAGCCTCCGACCAGATCATCGGCTTGCGCAGCCATTCGTAGTTCTTGTAAGCACCGAGGCGCTCAAGTTCGCTCTTGTTGTACTTCTCCTCAGTTTCCGGGTCGTAGTTGATGCGCTGGATCCAGGTGTTCTCCTTCTGGGTGTCGGTCAAACCGTCGATCCAGTATGGAGAGTAGAGGTTGTACGGGCGGCGGAGTTTCGGATAAACGATTTCCTGGCTTGAGCCGATACCGTAGTTGTTGCGGTTGTTGCTGTAGTGGTAGCGGCGCATGTCGGTCCACTGCTCAGGTTGCATGTACATTGCCACATACTTCATTTCCATCAGGTCGCTCAATGAGAATTCCGACGGGTTGAAGAACCAGTGGTGGTTACCCTTAGTGCTCGAGTCGGTAACGCCTTTCACACGCTGTGGGTTGGTCTTGCCTTCGGCATTCTTCTCAGGCATTGTAGCGTCGTCGAGGAATGCGTCAACGATAGCGTCCCAATAGTACTTCGAGTAGGTGAACTCGCCTTCCTTGTCGCGGGCGTCGAGTTTGGAGTAGCCAGTGGCAAGCATGTTGCCTGGATACATTACGTCAGGATACTTCTTCTGGAATGCCTCGAGGTGGCGGATAATGTTGTAGCGGGTAGCCTCTTTAGCCAAATCGCAGGCAGTGGTCTTGTCGCCTTTCCAGTAGTAGGCCTCAGCCTTGATGAAGTAGAGTTCCTCCATTGTGAACAAAGGCACGTAGGCATCGGTAGAGCCTGCATAGGCGCCTGTGTAGAGGTTTGGATAGGCTGTCGAAGTGAATTTCGAGTTAGGCACGCCGATGTTGTTTTCCAACCAGCGCAACTTGATGGCCGATGTCTCGGTGTTGGTCGACGAGATAGGGCCTGTGCGCGGGGTGAAGAGCAGAGCGGCGCGTGGGTCGTCGGCATAGCCGCGGCGCACTACGAATTTACCTTCATCGGTAGCGTTGCCCTGGTTGAACACGCCCATGATGTCGGCAAGCATAAACTTGGAAGGAACGGCTGCGGTGAGCAGGTTGGCGCGCGACTCCCAAGAGTTGATCACTGGCTGAGCCTCGCTCCAAGGGCAGTTCTGCTGCTGAGTGCCGCCGTCGAAGTTGTAGCGTGGCTCGCAGCCGAAGAATGTGCCGTAGGTAGCGTCGGACTGCCAAACAGCGATTGCTTCGTTGGCTGCTGCGATAATCTGGTCGCAAACGGCCGACGAGGTGTTGACGTTAGGGATGTTGCGGAGCAACAGGCGGGCCTTGATGGCGTAGACCAGACCTTTCCACTTAGAGAGGTCGCCGGCATAAACGCGGTCGATCTTCTTGGTGATGTTCTGGTTGCCTGCAGCCTGAGTGTAATCTGTGTTTTCGAAGTCCTTGATCAACTGGTCGCACTCGTCAAACATCCATTGGTAGATGCTCTCCTGCGTGTCGTAGGTAGGCGAGTTCGACTTGTAGGCGTTGCTCAAAGGCATATCGCCGAACGCGTCGGTGGTGAGTTGGGTCGACAACAGACGGATGGCGCGCGCAATCAGAGTGTAGTTTGGCGAACCGATCTTTTCCGCGTTTGTGATGAGTTCGTTCACGTTGCGGCCGATGTCGTAGAAGTGGCGGCGCCACTGCGGGTGGCGGTTCATTGTCAGGAATTCCCATCCGCTCTTGTAGCCGTAGCTACCGGTGGACGATTTGCCTGTTGTTGTCAAGCACTGCGACAAGTAGATGTAGTACTCGGCATGGTCATAGTTGGTCTGCGCTGCGTAGTAGATTATCGTTGGCAGGCCAGTCTCTGCGGTGATGCCGCGCGACTTGTCGGTGCTGACGTTATCGTCGAGGATGTCGGCGCAACCGGTGCCGAGAGCACCGATGAGCAGCGACATTGCCATTATTTTAAGTTTATTCATACTCTTTTCCCGATTTTAGAATGTAGCAGTAAGTGAGAAGTTAAAACTACGTGCTGTTGGTACACTGTAGTTGTCGATACCTGCGGCTCCCGTACCACCACCTGTGCCGGCAAGAATCTGTGGGTCGGTACCGGTGTACTTGGTGAGAAGGAAGAGGTTGCGGCCTGTTGCCGACACCTTCAAGCCTTTAAGCGGACATTTCTGCGAGAGGAAGCGTGAGAGGTCGTAGCCTACGGTCACGTAGCTCAAGCGGATGTATGAACCGTCTTCGATGAAGTTGGAAGAAACGGCATTGTAGTAGTTGTTGACGAAGTTGCTGTCGAAGAGCACCGGAGTGGTGTTTGGCGCATAAGTGCCGTCGGCTTGTTTAACAACGCCCTTTACGAGCACTTCGTGGCTGCGGTACTTGGTCATGAGGGCTTCCATACCGTTGCTGTTCAGGCCACGGCGGGTAACGTTGACAACGTCGCCACCGCAACGACCGTCGATCAAGAAGCCAACTGAGAGGTCTTTCCAGCGGAAGTTGGAGCCGAGACCGAGGAGGAACTTAGGCTCGCGGTTACCGATGAGGTTACCTTTGGCAGGGTTGATGAGCGGGTAGCCCGACTCGTCGCAGATGATCTGACCGTCGTCGGTGCGCTGGTAGTCCTTACCCGAGATTGCTGTGGTCGAACCGTTGAGGTAGGCCGAAGCGAAGATGTCGCCGTACTGGCCGCCCTGGATTTCCGACACGCCTTCCGGCAACGAAACCACCTTACCGCGGTTGAACGAGAAGTTGGCGTTCACGCTCCAAGTGATGTCCTTCGAGCGGATGATGTCCTGACCCAATGTGATTTCAAGACCTTTGTTCTCGATAGAACCCTCGTTGCGGGTTTGGAGGATTGTACCCGATGTTGGCGACACGCGCACTTGCACAATCTGGTTGTCGACAGTGGTAGAGTACCAAGCCACATCCAAACGGGTGCGAGAGTCGAAGAAGCGCAAGTCGGCACCGATTTCCCAAGAACTTGTCATCTCAGGCTCGAGCACGTTGGCAACGGCTGTGGTTGCGTCTACGCCCCATCCGCCGTCAGGGAACACTTCCCAGTTTTTGTAGGCTGTGGTGAAGCGGTAGGCAGGAGCGTCCTTACCAACCTTTGCCCAGTTACCGCGGATCTTACCATAGGAGAACCACTTGTTGCTGAGTTTAAACAACTCGGAGAAAATCACACCGGCAGTTACCGATGGATAGAAATATGTGCAGTCAACCTGCTTCAGTGTTGAAGAACCGTCGTAGCGGCCTGTTACCGACACCTGAGCCATGCCTTTGTAGTCGAAGCGGAGTTCGCCGAAGTAGCCGAACTTGTTCTTGCTTGTGTGCGACAGCGACATGTTGTAGTCTGTACCCGTGCTTGTGGTGAACAGGCTTGCGTCGGTGTTCATGAAACTGTAGAAGTCGCCTTCGAGGAGGAAGTGCTGACCTGCCATCTGAGCCGAAAGGCTCTTGTTTTCCTTATATTCAGCACCTACGAGCACGTTGAGGTTATAGTCCTCAGCGAATGTCTTCTTATAGGTACCCATAATCTGAGCCGTAAGTTGTGAACTGTTGGACGGCTGGAAGGAATATGAACCGAATTTGTATTGGTATTTCGAGAATGCCTCGCTCTCCGGATCCTGGAAGTCGGAGTTGATGAAGCGCGGCACGGTGTAGGACTCATAGTTTGAGTAGCCC
>CAVAOU010000080.1:0-7542 GCA_963590085.1 Senegalimassilia sp.
CTGCTACTCACTAATCTGTAAAATAAGGTAATTTAAGTAAATATGGGAAGAGTAAAAATCAAAAGGAAGAGCACGCTCATCGACATGACCGCGATGAGTGACGTGACCGTACTTTTGCTTACATTCTTCATGTTGACATCGACCTTTTTGCAGAAAGAGCCAGTAACCGTAAAGACACCGTCTTCTATCTCTGAGGAAGCAGTTCCATCAAACAACTTGGTAACAGTCCTCGTTGACCAGAAAGAAAACGTGTTCCTTTCGTTCACTGGATCAAAGAGTATGTCGAGCGACACAGTACGAATGGAAGTATTGAAGCGTGCAGTGTCCAGATACAACGAACTCCACAAAGACCAACCAATCAACCTCACTAACGAGCAGGTTGCTTCTTTTGGAAAACTCAACATGTTCGGCTGTCCTTTCAAGGAATTGCCTAAATTGTTGAGCAAACCGTCTGCCGACCAAGATTTGGCCATGAACCCTGACAAGCCAGAGTTTCTCGGCTCAATCCAAATCGACGGTCGCCGCACTTTTGAACAGAATCCTAATGAGTTCCAGATTTGGATGCTCGCTTACCGCGATCTTGCAACTCAACTCAAGGCTGACGTTACAAAGAGCGACGGCACGAAAGACGAAGACGGCACAGTCTACGACTTGATGAAACAAGGTAAAGTTGTTTCTGTTAAGTCGGACGAAGCCACTCCGTTCTCGGTTGTTCACGTTGTAATGGATAACTTGCAGACTTTAAGTATGAATAAGTTCTCGTTGATGACCTCATTAAAACAAAAGGAGGATTAAGCATATGGCACAGATTGAACAAAGTAGTGGCGGAAAGCAGAAAAAGGGCGCCCAGAAAAAGATGCACATTCACGTTGACTTCACTCCTATGGTCGACATGAACATGCTTCTGATCACGTTCTTTATGCTTTGTACTACGATGCTCAAGTCTCAGACTTTGAACATCATGCTTCCTTCCAATGAGAAGGTCACCAACAAAGACCAGATGACTCAAGCCAAAGCCGACAATGCATTCACAATCATCGTCGACAGCAAGCGTGAGAAAGGCGAAACCCTCGCCAACGGTGAGGTTGCTCCGGGCAAGATTCTCGCTAACTACGTTTACTATTATAAAGGTAAAGGCGTAGACGAAAGCGGTACAATCATTGCTCCTCTTGAAGAGCCTACAAAATATCATTCTACCAATGTCAATGCCGGTGTTGTGGACAACATCCGCGACGTCCTCGAAAAGATCAACAAAGATGTATTGAAAGACATCAATGAACTTGAGAAGAAGTACAACGGCGGCAAGGGTAGCATGACAGAGCAGGAATACAAAAAAGCACAGGAAGATATCATCAACAAGAAGCGCGATAACAAGCCTGTTGTTGTGATTAAGGCTACTGACAATGCCTCGTTTGTAAACCTCGTCAGCGCTCTCGACGAAATGCAGATCAATGGTTTCAACACCTTCCAGATCAATAAGCTGAACAAGAACGACTCTATTCTGCTTAATGATTTCTATGCTAAGCATCCGGATCATGTGCAGAAATAATGATGAATTGGTCAGATTAATTGTTGAATTTTAAAAAGCAAAAGAAATGGCAAAAGATGTAGATCTTTCATCAAAAGAGTGGCGCGACCTTATTTTTGAAGGTAAAAACAAAGAGTTTGGTGCTTACAAATTGCGCCAGGGCTCTGAGTCACGTCACAACAAGGCGTTCTGCTATGTTCTTATCGGTCTCGTGGCTGTATGTTTGCTGATCTTCGGTTACATGAAGTACGATGCCTACAAAACCCAGAAACTCGAAGAAGAGCAACGGGCATTGTTGGCTCAACAGCAGAAATTGGCCCAAATGGAGGCTGAGAAAGAAGAAGAGAAGGAAGAAGAGGTTGAACAAGTGGAAATTGAGGAGGTTAAACCTGAAGAACCTCAGTTGGCCACTCAGTTGATGACTGAACTTCTCCTTACAGATACTCCTAAAGAGGAAAACGAAATCAAGACCAACGAGGATATCAAGCAAGACAACTCAGTGATGTCTACTTTCACTCAGTCTGGTTCTGACGACGTGAGCCTCATCAAGGAGCACAAGGAAGAAGTCGTTCAAGAGAAACCGAAGGAAGAGAAGAAGAAAGAAGAAGTGTTCACCCACGTTGAGCAAATGCCTAAGTTCCCTGGTGGCGATGCAGAACTTTACAAGTTCATCAGCAACAACCTCCAATACCCGGCAATGGCTATCGAGAACAACGTCCAAGGTAAGGTTATCGTACAATTTGTCGTAACTAAGGACGGTTCAATCGGTAACGTGAAGGTGGTACGCAGCGTTGACCGCGACCTCGACAACGAGGCAGTTCGTGTCTGCAAGAAACTCCCGAAATTCGTTCCGGGTAAGCAAAACGGACAGGCTGTGAACGTATGGTACACACTCCCTGTGACCTTCAAACTCCAGAACTAATCTGAATAAGATTCCAATAAAAAAGGACGGATGGGCAATCGCTCATCCGTCTTTTTTTTGTTGCTGTATTTTTTATTGTTTTGCCCTCCGCATTTCTTTTATTTGCTTGCCGCTGGCTTTGGCGCCTCTTTAGGCTTGCGGTCGAAGAACGGGTTCTTCGTTGAAGCGCTTATGGCGATGGCTATTGTCTGGCTGCAGCCAGGAAGCCAGTTGAGCGTCTCCGACGACCATCCGGCGGAAAAAAGCACACGGGTGTCGACGCGCATGTCCGACGCCATGGCGCATGCCGAGCCGAGGGCAATGCCCACGTCGATGGAGTTGATGGCACACGGGTTTTCCTTCGGGTTGAGTGCGCAGGTGGGATAGCCGCAGTAGCCGCAGTTCAGACCCTGAGGCTGGCGGCGAGTGCCGATAAGGATTACCGCATCGCCATTGAGGATGCAGTCGGCATCGCGGAGCAGAAACTTGAATCCCGTTTCCTCGCTCTTGCGGCGCATAGCCTCGGCGAGAGTCTCCAGGTCGTCGCGGTCGTCGACGAGCACTATCTCCATAATGTCAACACCTTTGCCCTTCGGGGCGGTGCGTGCAGCCGTCATCATCCTGTGGGCGGCTTCAACCACCAGTTGGTGGCGCAAATCGCGTTCGTTGGTAATCATAGTTGCATTAATTTAATGGCCATTAAATTAATGGCTGTTTATTTAATGGTTATTTTTTAATCGAGCAAACAGAGCGTCGATGCGGTCGTTCACGCGCAAGAGGCGGAACAGTCGGTCGCGCACGCTGTCGATGGCTATGCACACGGCGAAGATGCCCACTGTCGACGCAACAAGCAGCGGCACGAACTCCCACGAGTGGAGCCACGACTGCACGTGGAGCCAGTGGTGCCACAACTCGCGGCGCACCAGCAGGTTGTCGTGGATAAGGTAAACGCCAAACGTGAGCGGAGCGATGCGCACCAGCAGGCGCACAAACCAGTTGTCGGGAGCCTTGTAGCGCGCTGTCCAGAGGAACAGCAGCAACGCTGCCACGAAGAGGATGCCGTTGTTGTCGTGATAGTCAATCATCATCGGTGCCGTCCACAGCGAGTAGAGGTTGAAGAGGCGCACCAGGAAGATGGCTGCAAGCACGATAGCCACGGCGAAATATGCCTTGCCGAAGTGGTTTTTGCCCTCGTGATTGAAATGCAGACGGATGTAGCCGCCCGTGTAGAAGAGGAAGATGAACCACAGTAGCGAGTTGTTGCCGCTCATGCGGCTGCCGAGCAGAAAGTCGAAGTTGATTACCGCCATAACCGCCAGCAGAACAAGATACTGCCTCTGCGTGAGCGTCTGCGCCACGATGGCAAGAAACGGAGCCAACGCCACGAGCGCCACATAGCGGGTGGCAAACCAGTAGCGGTCGTTGTAGAGCGGAAACAGCGACTGCCAGAAGTCGTTCCATCCCAGGTGTCTCGACGAGAACGCCAGGAATAGGAAGAAAATTGCAAGGGAATAGAACGCAATCGGCGCCCACGTCTTAGGTATCTTCTCCCATTTTGGCTTCGTCTGCCGAATCATGAAATAGCCGGAAATGAGGATGTAGCAGTTGGTCGACACCTTTGCCAGGCATCCAATCAGTTCGATGGAGCAAAGGTTGAAGAGCGATGCGGCGTCGCTGCTCACGCCGTGAGGCTTGAAGCCCACGCCGTGCATCAGAAAATGCCACACCACGATGAGGAACATTGCCACTACTCTAAGGATTTCAAAACTCGGGTTTCGCTGTTTTGCCATACGTTTTTGCGGTTGAAAAATTTCTGCAAAATTAGCAAATGTTTTGCAAATAGCGGTCTTTAGAGTATCTTCGCACAAATAATGCTATCACGATGATCAAGAAAACTTTTGAAGTAACCGATATGAGTTGCGTGGTGTGCGCCGGAAATGTGGAGCGCGCCGTGGCTGCTCTCAAGGGCGTCGGCATAGCCAAGGTCAACTTCGCGGCCAATGAGTTGACCGTGCATTTCGACCCTCGGATAATCAACATACGCCAGATAAAGGCAGCCGTTGAAGCCGCTGGCTACGGTCTCATTGTCGACGGCGAGGGCGACGAAGAGCAGGCGCGCCGCCGCGCCTACCGTACCCTCGTTTGGCGCCTCGTTGCGGCATGGGTGGCCGCCGTGGTGGTAATGACGCTTTCGATGACCGAAGCGGGAGCTACTGCCGCCGGCCGCTGGACATTGGCTGCTGTCACTACCATTTCGCTCGTCTACTGCGGCTCGGTGTTCTATAAAAAGGCGTGGAAGATGATGCTTCAGCGCTCCGCCAATATGGACACCCTCGTGTCGCTTAGCACCCTGGCGGCGTGGGCGTTCAGCCTATTCCTTGTGCTGTTTCCCGACTTCGCCCAGCATCACGGCATGGGTAGCCATGTGTATTTCGACTCGGCCACGATGATTGTGGCGTTTGTGCTCACCGGACGCCTGCTCGAGGAAAAAGCCAAGAACAGCACCACCTCAGCCATCCGTTCGCTCATCGAACTACAGCCTACCAATGCCACCGTGCTCGACGGGCGCGGCGGCGAGATGCTTGTCGACATCAAGGACATCCATAGCGGCGCACTCGTGATAGTGAAGCCCGGCGGACGCATCCCCGTGGACGGCATCATCGAGAAGGGCGAAACCTATGTGGACGAGAGTATGCTCACCGGCGAACCGATGCAGGTGGCTAAAAAGATAGACGACAAGGTGTTTGCAGGCACCGTAAACAAGAACGGCGCCATCGTGGTGAAGGTCACCGCCGATGCCGACACATCGCTGCTGGCGCGCATCGTGGAGTCGGTGCGTGAGGCGCAGGGCAGCAAAGCCCCAGTGCAGCGCGTCGCCGACATCATCAGTCGCTATTTCACCTATGTGGTGGTTACCATCGCCGTGGTCACTCTCATCGGCTGGCTCATTGCTGGCGGAGGCATTGCCACAGCCATCATCAGCGCCGTGTCGGTGCTTGTGATAGCCTGCCCGTGCGCCCTCGGACTCGCCACCCCTACGGCAATCACCGTGGGCATTGGCAAGGCTGCCGAGTCGCACATGCTCATTAAGGACGCCTCTGCGCTGGAGCGCATCTGCAAGGTGACCGACATCGTGCTCGACAAGACCGGCACCATCACCGAGGGCAAGCCCGTGGTGGTATCCGCCAAAATCTCCGCCGACGCGAGCGACAGCGACCTTGGTGTGTTTCTCGCCGCCGAGCGCCAGTCGGAGCATCCGCTGGCAGGCGTGCTTGTGCAGTCGCTCGAGGACCGCGGCATCAAGGCCGTGCCCACCGACCGCTTCATCGCTATCGTGGGCAAGGGCGTGGAAGCCGTTTGCGGCGACCGCCACTATTGGGCGGGCAGCGAACTGATGGCTCGTGAGCACAAAGTTGAAGAGTCCGACATCCGCCTCGATTCGCAGGGCGGAACAACCATATTCTTCGGTTGCGAAAACCGTCTGCTGGCAATGTTTGTGCTTGCCGATATGGTCAAGGAAACTTCAGCGCCCGCCATTGCCGCCCTCAAGCGGCTTGGCCTGAGAGTGTATATGCTCACCGGCGACAACCGAGCATCGGCTGAGCGCGTGGCCGACGAGGTGGAAGCCACAGGCTTCGAGGCAGAGATGCTGCCTGCCGACAAGGAACGGTTTATCCTCGATATGCAGCACCGCGGCCGCGTGGTTGCGATGGCTGGCGACGGCATCAACGACTCCTCGGCGCTGGCTCGTGCAGATGTGTCGATAGCCATGGGCAACGGCACCGACATAGCCATGGAAACGGCTATGATTACGCTTCCCACCTCCGACCTCCAGATGCTTCCGCGCGCAGTGCGGCTGTCGAAGAAAACAATGCGCATCGTGCACCAGAACCTCTTCTGGGCGTTTATCTACAATATTATCGGCCTACCCGTGGCGGCAGGCCTGTTTGGCGTGATGCTCGACCCGATGTGGGCGAGTGCTGCAATGGCTGTAAGTTCTGTAACAGTGGTACTCAACAGTCTGCGCCTTAAAATGATAAAACTCAAATAACAGTGGCAACAGACTACGGGTATAAAAGTATATGGAAGATGGCTTACCCCATCCTCTTCAGCCTCATTGTGGAGCAACTCATCGGAATCACTGATACCGCCTTTATGGGGCGCGTTGGCGAGGTGGAACTCGGTGCAGTTGCCCTTGCGGGCGTGTTCTATATGGTTGTGTTTATGGCAGGCCACGGCTTCTGCGTGGGCGCGCAGATTCTCATTGCCCGTCGCAACGGCGAAGGCCAGCAGGCGGAAGTGGGGCAGGTGTTCTATCAGGGACTCTATTTCCTTATGGCTCTCGCCGTCGTGCTGTTTGCCGCGTGCCAGATTTTCGACAGCCGCATCTTCTCGATGATGGTGACGTCGCCCCATGTGCTCGCCAAGGCTGAAGCCTATCTCCACTATCGTGTCTACGGCTTCTTCTTTGCCTTTGCCAGCGGCATGTTCCAGGCGTTCTACATCGGCACTCAGCGCACGCGCATACTCACCTACAACTCCATCGTGATGGTACTCGCCAACGTGCTGTTTAACTATATGCTCGTGTTTGGCAAGTTCGGTTGCCCGGCACTCGGCATCGCTGGCGCCGCCATCGGCTCGTCGCTCAGCGAACTGGTGTCGCTGGTGTTTTTCATCGTCTTCACCCGTTTCCGCATCGACTGCAGCAAGTTCGGCTTGTCGCGGATGCCGAAAATCGACTTCCAGCGCATGCGGTCGATTATCGGCCTGTCGCTGTGGGTGATGATTCAGAATACCGTTTCGCTGTCCACCTGGTTCCTGTTCTTTGTCTACATCGAGCACCTCGGCGAGCAGTCGCTTGCCGTGGCAAATGTGGTGCGCAGCATCAACGGACTCCTCTTCATGGCCGTTTCCGCCTTCTCTTCCGCTTGCAGTTCGATTGTGAGCAACATGATCGGCTCCGGGCAGACCAACGAGGTGGGCATTGCCATCCGCCGGCACGTGCTGCTCAACTATGTGTGCGTCCTTCCCATCGTCATCGCCGTAGCCCTGTTCCCGCATGCGGTAATCGGCATCTATACCGATATCCCTGGGATGGCGGAAGCCTCCACGC